>CBFCXS010000033.1:0-7236 GCA_965602085.1 Candidatus Woesearchaeota archaeon | reverse complement strand
TTTTTTAAGTTCTTTTAAAACTTTCAAAGCACCTTTTCTTAATTTCATAGTTTTAAGAAAAGTATCCCAATACATGTTATATAATTTAATAATTATTTCTGGTTCAATGGTTTGGTGAGTTTTTTCTATTAATCTTTGAAAATAGAGCACTCTGTTATGTGAAGAAGCAGTTCCAGATAATTCTCTATGTATTTCTGCTTTAGATAAATTAAATAATCTTATAAATTTGTTATGGGATATTTTAATATGTTTTTTTAATACTTTATAAACTTCTTTTAGTGATTTTTTATGCACAGAATCATATTCATATAGAGTATCATCTAAATCAAATAAAACCGCTTTTTTTATCATATTATGGGTTAAGATTATTATCTTAATAAAGTTTTGGATTCAGAAAGCCTTTTAAATTAAATTTGTTTATTCTATATATGGGCCTGTAGTATAACCTGGATATTACGCATGGCTTCGGACCGTGTAATCAAGGTTCAAATCCTTGCAGGCCCATCATAATATTTAAATAAGTTAAAGAAGAATGATTATTTATGGCTAAAAAGAAAGTAACCTTTAATATTGATAAGGAAAAGAATTTTTCTTCTTGGTTCTCTGAAATTGTGAAAGATGCTGAATTAGCTGATTTGAGGTATAATATTAAGGGTTTTGTTGTATTTAGAGCCTGGAGTGTTTTAGCTATGGAGCAGATGTATAGGTTCTATGAAGATGCTTTACAAGAAACTGGGCATTTACCATTATTTATGCCTTCTTTAATTCCTGAATCAAATTTGAAAAAAGAAGCTTCTCATGTTCAAGGTTTTAGTCCAGAGGTTTTTTGGGTAGATTCTGCTGGAAAGGGTAAAAAGTTTGAAGAGAGATATGCTATGAGGCCTACTTCTGAGACTGCATTTTATCAGATGTATTCTCATTGGATTCGTAGTTATAAGGATTTACCATTTAAGAGATATCAAAGAGCTCAGGTTTGGAGATGTGAGGGGAAGGCGACTAGGCCTTTTATTAGAAGCCGAGAGTTTCACTGGATAGAAGCTCATAATGCTTTTAGTTCTTTGAAAGAAGCTGAGAATCAAGTTTTGGAAGATATGAAAACTACTAAGAAAGTAATGCATGATGTTTTTGGTGTTCCATTTTTATTTTTTAGAAGACCTGAGTGGGATAAGTTTCCGGGGGCAGTTTATACTTTTGCTGCTGATTCATTGTTGCCTGATGGAAAAATAATTCAACAGCCTAGTACACATTTACTTGGTCAGAATTTTTCAAAACCATTTAATGTTAAATTTAAAGATGAAAATGGTAGAGAAGAACATGCTTATATTACATGCTATGGTCCTGCAATTACAAGAATATTTGCTTCTTTGATTTCAGTTCATGGAGATAATTTTGGTTTAGTATTCCCTTTTGAAGTTGCACCTTATCAAATTGTTATAACTCCTGTTTTGTGTAATAGAAAGATTTTGAGTTTTGTTAATAAAATTAAGAAAAAATTAGTTGGTTATAGGGTTTATGTTGATACCTCTGATAAAAGAATTGGTGAGAAGTTTTATCATTGGGAGATGAAAGGTGTTCCTTTAAGAATTGAAGTTGGTGATAGAGAAGTTAAAGATAACAAAGTTGTGTTATTTAGGAGAGACTTGCGTAAACGTACTGAAGTGAAGGTTTCTGTTTTGGATAAAGCTGTTGCTAGTGAAGGTAAGTCTTTGAGTAGGAACTTGATTACTAAAGCTGATAAAGAGTTTAAAGGTAATATAGTGAATGTTAGGAAATTTGATGATTTGAAAAAGTTTAAAGGTAAGATTGCGAGAGTTAATTTCTGTTCTATTTCTAAGAAAGGAGAAGAGTGTGCTGGGAAAGTTGAGAAAGAGGCTTTGGCTTCTGTTCGTGGTACTAGGGTTGATATTAATGAGAAAGCTACTGGTAACTGTATAGTTTGTGGCAAGAAAGCTGAAGAAGTTGTTTATATTGCTAAGAGTTACTAAAATTTTTCCATCAAACAGTTATAGAATGATTTACCTGATGGATAATTTTCTTCATTTATTTTTATTATTCTAAAATTTTTTGAGAATAATTTTCCTATATCTGATCTTGAAAAGAAGTAATCATAGTGGTCATAATGAATTAAATGCTGCTTTGCTCTTTTGTGTGTTGTGTCTTTTTCTGAGAAACATGATAAAACATAGTTTGAACCTGGTTTTGTTAATTTTAATATTCTTTTTTTGTATAAAGGCCAGTCTGTTTTTTTAACATGGTGTAGGAATCCTGAATCTAGTACTGCATCAAATTTATTTTTAAATTTCTGTTTGAAGAAATCATTTAGTATGAAACTACAATTTTTTGATCTTTTTTTAGCACTTTCAATTGCTTTAGTTATGTAATCTATTCCTATAGCTTTGAAACCTAATTGTGATGCTAATCTTGTATATTTTCCTTCACCGCAACCAATGTCTAGTAAATTACCTTGTTTAATCTTTGTTAAATATTTTTTAATTTGCGGAGAAATTTTGTTTGTGCCCCAGCCGTGCCTTTTGAAGTTATAGCATTTTTGAAAAAATTGTTTTTGTTCTTCATATCTCATAGTATCCAACCAAATAAATATATGTACCAGGGTTTGTTTCTAACTGTCACTAAATATTTGTCTGTTTTTGTATATTCTTTTCCTAAACTATCTGTATACTCCATTTTTAGTTTTATATCGTTTATTAAATTTTTTCCCTTTACCTTAGTAGTGATTATTCTTTTCTCTTGGAGGAGGTTAGTATTTAAAATTACTTGTTTTCCAAGATATATGATGACGTCATGAGCAGGAATTGTTGATTCTACTTCTATTTTTAAATCAACCTCTTCATTATAGTCTATTATTAATGGTTGTATGTTTTTAATTACAATATTTGGCTGTTTTATTATGTTTAGACTGATTGTTGAGTGTTTTATTTGATTTTCACTCTCTGCTGTGATTAGGATTGTGTTTGTTGCTCCTGTTCTGAATGTTACTATTTTTTCTTCTTGCTTTGCTAAATTGACAGCTTTGCAATTATCTGTTAAACATAAGTTTAAGTTTATAATATTTGATTCTTTATTTTTTAAAACACAAAATACATCTATTGCTGCATCTTCATAATTTGTTTCTTGTTCTGTTGTACAGTCTAAATTTATTGATTTGAATTCTCCTTTTTCATCTTTTTCAATTGCTTCTTCAATTATTGCCTCTGCTTGCGATTTTGTTACTGTATCATAATCTGATGAGAATTCTATCATAGATGTTGCTTGTTTTGAAAATGATACATCTGTTTCAATTCCTGATTTGAAAATATAATCTTCATTTAATTTTGCTGGTATCTTTGCTGTGAAATATATACTCTTTACTTCTTTTGGTTTTAATAAAATTGTTTTTCTGTTTTTTTCTGTTAGTTGCGGAGCTTTAGTTAATGAAATTGATGGTGTTATGTAGAATGATGTTGGATTCTCTATTGTAATTTTAATTGGAACATATGAACCGAAACCTACTTTTGTTCTTACTGGTTCTACTGCTGTTGTTAAAACTGTTAACATATTATCTCCTAATTCTTCTATTTCTGCTCTTGTGTTTAATTTTCTTAATTCTACTTTTAGATCTGATGATCTCCAGTGATAATCTATAGATGAAATGTCTGAATCTTCTGCTTCTGCAAGTTTTATATGAGTTATATCTATCCATCCATGTTGCTGGTAAGTTAAATCAAAAGGCAACCAACCTTGTTCTGGGAAATAAACTTCTGCCCAACCATGGTTTTCAAATTCTTTTTTTTGTGAGGAATATACAACTCCTGAAATAAATTTAGCTGGTATTTTTTTAACTCTTAGAATTGAGATGAAAAGATTTGTTAGTTCATCACAAACCCCATATTTATTTTGTAGAACCCAAGAAGATCTTTTATTTTTATCTTCTGTATCTGAAGTTCTTTTATATTCTATGTTAGTTTCTACCCATTGTGCTGCTTCATGTATTGCTGTGAATAAATCTGTTTGGTCTTTGAATATGTCATCTGCTAAATTTCTTATGTTTGAATCTATATTTATGAATTTTTCTTCTTCTGTATATTTATCATATTTTGATTTGTAACTTGCTGGGTATAGATTTATTTGTTTTATTCTTAAAGGCATATTTTTTGTTTTAACATCTGCTTCTATTGAGTAAGAAATGTCGTCATATACATCTCTCCAGAAGAAAGTTACTTTGTTTGATTGTTTATCTATTTGTGCCTGTGGTGATGAATGAATATCTGTGTTTAAAATTTCTTGATTTTCTTGGTTTGATGGCACTAAATTTACTACTGCTTCTGCTTCTAGTATTTTTGGATTTTGTCCTGTAGGTGTTAAATCCATTCCAGAACTTATTTTTATGTTTAATTCTGCATTTTCATAACTTGTGTATGATTCTGCTGTGGTTAGTTGAACTAGGAGAATTGATATAATTATAATTAGTTTAAGACTTTTCACCTCTATGTTAAGGATTATAATTAAATTTATATAGTTTGTTGTTTATTTTCTTTTTATGAGAGTTTTAATTGAGAAGGATGCAGAGGATTTTTTAGAGAAAGAAAGGTTTCCTATAACTAAAAGAGTTTTTATTAAGAAGGAGTTGGAGATTTCTAATGCTGTTAAAAAGTTGGGATTTCCTGTTTCTATGAAAATTGTTGGTAAGAATATATTACACAAATCTGATGTTGGTGGTGTTAAATTAGATATAAGAAATTTGGATGAAGCTAGGAAAAATTTTAAAATTCTTAAGAAAATTAAAGGTTTTCAGGGTGTTTTAGTTCAAGAATTTATTCCTGGTAAATATGTTTTAATTGGTTTGAAAAAAACTGCTGAGTTTGGGCATGTTGTAGTATTTGGTTTGGGTGGTATATTTACTGAGGTTATAAGTGATGTTTCTTTTAGAGTCTGTCCTATAAAAGATAAAGATGCTGATGAAATGATAAATGAGATAAGAGGTAAGCAGGTTTTATATGGGATTCGTGGCAGTAAAAGAGTAAATATAAGCTCTATTAAGAAGATTTTATTGAAGATGTCTAAATTGAGTGAGAAATATCCTGATATAAAAGAGCTTGATATAAACCCTGCAATTGTGAGTTCTAAAGAGGCTAAAATTGTTGATGCTAGAGTGATTTTTGAGTGATTACAAGATTTTATAAACTTCTAAGTGCACAATATATAGTATAATAAAACAGAGGGAAATCCATATGTTGTATGCAATATATATGTCTGAGATAGAGGTATTTTATTTATGAAATGTCCAAAATGTAATTCTGAAAAGCTGAAAGTTGTAGATAAAAGATCAAGTGTTGATGGGACAAATAGAAGAAGAAGAGAGTGTGAAGATTGCGGTGCTAGATTTACTACTTATGAAACTGTAGAATTAGAAAATAATTATAATAAAATTACTCAGATTAAGAAAAGAGATGGTGCTATAGTTTTATTTAATCAAAAAAGAATTGCAGATGCTATATTTAAAGCTGCAAGAGCTGTTGGTGGACATGATAGAAGAACTGCTGAAAAGTTATCAGATGAAGTTGTTGAATTATTAAATAAAAAATTTGAAGGTAAGGTTCCTGGAATTGAAAATATACAGGATGTAGTTGAAAAAGTTTTAATTGAAAGTGGACATGCTAAAGTTGCTAAAGCTTATATTCTTTATAGAAGTACAAAGTCAAAGATAAGAGAGAAAGATGCTGTTTTTTTAGAGATTGGTAAAACTATGGATGAATATCTTGGTAAAAGTGATTGGAGAGTAAAAGAAAATAGTAATTCTGGTTTCTCTGTTGGTGGTTTAATTTTATATGCATCTGGAAAGATGACTGCTAATTATTGGTTAAATAATATTTATCCTAAAGAAGTTAAAGAAGCACATATGAATGGAGATTTGCATATACATGATCTTTCAATGTTTACTGGCTATTGTGCTGGTTGGAGTATGAAACAATTATTGGAGGAAGGTTTTGGTGGAGTTCCTGGACAATTAAAAACAACACCTGCTAAACATCTTGATACTATTATTGGTCAGATGGTTAATTTTTTAGGTACAATGCAGAATGAATGGGCTGGTGCTCAAGCTTTGAGTTCTGTTGATACTTATTTGGCTCCTTTTGTTAAGAAAGATAATATGGATTTTAAACAAGTAAAACAAAAGATGCAGAATTTATTATTCCATTTAGCTACACCTTCTCGTTGGGGAACTCAAACTCCATTTTTAAATTTTACATTTGATTGGGTTGTTCCTGAAGATATGAAAAATAATAAAGTAATTGTTGCTGGTAAAGAATTAGATTTTACTTATGGTGAATGTCAGAAAGAGATGGATATAGTTAATAAAGCGTTTATTCAATGTATGATTGAAGGGGATGCTTCTGGTAGAGTATTTACTTTCCCAATTCCAACTTATAATATAACTAGAAATTTTAATTGGGATTCTGAAAATGCTGATTTATTATTTGAGATGACTGCTAAATATGGAATTCCTTATTTCCAAAACTTTGTTAACAGTGATTTGAAACCAACTGATGTTAGAAGTATGTGCTGCAGATTACAATTAGATTTACGTGAGCTGCGTAAAAAAACAGGTGGTTTGTTTGGTTCTGGAGAAAATACAGGTTCAATTGGTGTTGTTACTATAAATTTACCAAGAATTGGTTATTTATCTAAAACTGAAGAAGAATTTTTTATAAAATTAGGGGATTTGATGGATGTAGGTAAAAATTCTTTGGAGATAAAAAGACAGATAATAGATAAGCAAATGGAGAGTGGTTTGTTACCTTATACTAAGAGATATTTAGGAAACTTAAATCATCATTTTTCTACAATTGGTTTAAATGGAATGAATGAATGTTGTTTGAATTTTTTAAATAAAGATATTGGTACTGTTGAGGGGAAGGAATTTGCTGAAAAAGTTTTAGATTTTATGCGTGAGAAGTTGAGTAATTATCAGGAGAAGACAGGAAATATATATAATTTAGAAGCAACACCTGCTGAAGGAACATCTTATAGATTTGCTAAGATTGATGTTGGGAGATATAGTGATATAATAACTGCTGGTAAAGATGAGCCATTTTATACAAATTCTTCATTGTTACCTGTTGAGCATACAGATGATATATTTGATGTTCTAGATCATCAGGATAGTTTACAAACCAAATATACAGGTGGTACTGTTGTTCATGGTTTTATGGGTGAAAGAATTGATGCTGAAACTTG
>CBFCXS010000032.1:0-7333 GCA_965602085.1 Candidatus Woesearchaeota archaeon | reverse complement strand
TCAAAAGCAGTACCACTTGTTTCAGTAACTTCCCCCATAATTTTTCTGACAAACACCAAACCCAAACTTAAAAGAACAATTGCAATAACTACAACTACAATTGTATTCATAGAAAGTTCAATTGCACCTTTTTTACCTTTCAAGTTTATCAACCCTTTTTTCTAAAAAATCAATTTTGTTTTTTAAATCATTTATTGAAAGACCATCTTTTATCACAAGCCCTAAAATTATAATTAACAAAGCCTGTTCAAGTGTTGGGGAATCACCAACAAAGTACCATATAACAAAAATCACTCCTAATATAAAAAAAATCCAAAATAATATTTTTCTTATATTCATCCAATCACCTGTTTAATCATCATAATTACTAAAATTATTACCAAAACAATTCCAACCCAATAAGCAATATCTTCTGCGCTCATAAAGTTAATCAAAGAAAACTTGTTAATAAATGTTTCTGATTTTACTAGTCAATTGGACAACTGGCAAACACCCGCGCAGGATATATAAACCAAATTGCCTTATTATCATTATGGAAATGGAGGTTAATAAACAATTAGCAGAGTTAGTAGGAATTATCATAGGAGATGGTAATATTTACTATAATCCTTCTGTAAGAAAGTATTATTTTGAAATTACAGGAAACAAATTAGAGAAAGATTACTTCTCTTATATTTCTGACCTAGTCTTTCAAATCCTAAAGAAAAGGCCATCCATATCAATAAGAGGTAGAGGGTTGAGACTTAGATTATATTCAAAAGAATTTGTAGAGTATCTAATTTATAATTTAAATATGCCTTATGGTGCTCAAAAAGGAAAAAGAGTAAAAATCCCAGATATTTTTAATAATTGGAATCTAATAAAATATTGTATAAGGGGAATTACAGATACAGATGGTTCTTTATTCTTGTCAAAAAAAGGAAATAATCTAAAATATCCCTGTATAGAAATAGTTACAACAAGTAAACCCTTAGCTTATCAATTAAAAAAATTATTACAAAATAAAATTAGAATTGGTTTTAGAAAATTTTCTAGATTCCCTTTTAGAGATAAATATACAGTTTCTATTAATGGAAAAGATAGGGTTAATGAGTGGATAAATGAGATAGGTTTTTCTAATCCAAGAAAAATAAATGGGAACGGGGGGACTTTCATAAGCCCACAAAAGTAGACTTTTTTTGAACCCCCGACACCTAGATATCTGTTTCCAGATACCATCATCCTGGAATCTTCAGTTTCACCATTTTGACTCTAGTGCTCTCCCAGGTTGAGCTACGTTCCCATTAAACTAAGTCAAACAAAGAGCATTTTTAAAGATTTCTATCCAAAACCTTTTTATACAAAAAAACATACAAAATATATAACAGAGGTGCCAAAAAGTATGGAAAGATCTACACTGGTTTTAATTTTAATCTTAATCACTATTCTATTATTTGCTACACATATACAATATTATACAGGTAGAGCAGTTCAAACCTGGTTTGAACAAAGAGAATATTGTGCAGACTCTGATGGTGGTATGTCACCTTTTACTTCTGGTAGAGTAGATTATCCTTTCCAATCAAGAATGTATACATACATAGATACCTGTAATGGAGCAAATATGTGGGAAGGAATTTGTGACAATGGAAACTTACTAAAAGTAAAATTTGAATGTCCAAATGGTTGTTCTGGTTATGGGGCAGATAATCATGGTCAATGTATTTGTAACCAAGATAGAGAATGTCCAGTTGGTTATACATGTCATAGAGAAGGTTATTGTTATACTAGCCAATCGAAACTTATATAAAAATAAAGTCTAATTCTAATCTTTATGGATAAAAATTATAGTCCATTAATACAGGAAAAAAAGTGGCAGGAATATTGGGAAAAGAATGATATCTACAAATTTGACAAACATTCAAAAAAACCAATTTTCTCAATAGACACACCACCACCAACAGTTTCTGGAGAGATGCATATGGGTCATGCTTCTCAATATTCACAAATGGATTTCATTGCTAGATATAAAAGAATGAATCAATTCAACATCTTCTATCCTTTCGGAACAGATGATAATGGTTTGCCAACAGAAAGATTAGTTGAAAAATTAAACAATACAAAGGCTCAAAACAACACAAGAAATAAATTCATAGAACTCTGTCAAACAACTTTAAAAAAATTAAGACCAAAATTTATACAAGCCTGGAAAAATTTAGCAATATCTTGTGATTACAATTTATTCTACTCAACAATTGATGACCACTCAAGAAAAATTTCACAGCAATCATTTATAGATTTATACAAAGATGGAAGAGAATATAGAAAAGAAGCACCAACTATTTGGTGTCCAGAATGTCAAACTGCAATTGCACAAGTAGAACTTGAAGATAAAAACCTTTCTTCAACATTCAATACAATATTATTCAAAGCAGATGGAAAAATTATGGAAATTGCAACTACAAGACCAGAACTTTTACCAGCATGCGTAGCTGTTTTTGTAAATCCAGATGATGAGAGATATAAAGATTTAATAGGAAAAGAAGCAGAAGTACCTTACTTCAAATTCAAAGTACCAATTCTCAAAGATGATAAAGTAGACACAGGAAAAGGAACTGGTATAGTTATGTGTTGTACTTTTGGTGATTTAACAGATGTAGAATGGTTCTACAAACATAAACTACCTCTAAAAATAGCAATAACAAAAGAAGGTAAAATGACTAAACTTGCAAATAAATATCAGGGTTTAACAATTAAAGAAGCAAGAAATCAAATTATTGAGGATTTTAAAAAATTTAATTTAATAATAGAACAGAGACCAATAGAGCATCCAGTTAATGTACATGAAAGATGCGGAACCCCAGTTGAGTTCTTAGTTTCAAAACAATGGTTCATCAAATATTTAGATTTAAAACCAAAATTCTTAGAAATTGGAAAGAAACTAAATTGGAATCCAGATTTTATGAGAGTTAGATATGAAAATTGGATTAAAGGTTTGCAGTGGGACTGGTGTATTTCCAGACAAAGATATTTTGGAATTCCATTTCCAGTTTGGTATTGCAAAGGATGTGATAATATTCTCTTAGCAGAAGAGTCACAACTACCAGTTGATCCTTTAGAAGACAAACCTAAACCATGTCCAAAATGTAAGTCAGAAGAATTCATACCAGAAAAAGATGTTTTAGATACTTGGGCAACATCCTCATTAACACCGCAATTAGCAATCAAACTAATAAGTAAAAAACTACCAAAAGAAATCTACCCAATGAATTTGAGACCGCAGTCTCATGATATAATTACATTCTGGTTATTCAACACAGTTGTAAAATCACATCTACATGAAAAACAAATTCCTTGGAAAGATATTATGATATCAGGTTTTGTATTAGACCCAAAAGGACAAAAAATGTCCAAATCAAAAGGAAATGTAATTGACCCAGCAGACATAACAAAATTATACGGAGCTGATGCATTAAGATTTTGGGCAGCTTCAACTAAATTAGGTTCAGACCAGCCATTCCAGGAAAAAGAATTAAAAGCAGGACAAAAATTTATTACAAAATTATGGAATGCAGCAAAGTTTGCATCAATGCATTTAGAAGATTTCAAAGAAAAACCAAAAGAGTTAGAGCCAATGGATTTATACATTCTTTCAAAACTACAAACTATAATTGAAAACTCAACAAAAGCATTTGAAAATTATGATTACTCGAGGACAAAAGCAGATGTAGAAAATTTCTTCTTCCACACTTTTTGTGATAATTATTTGGAAATAATCAAAGATAGATTATATAATCCAGACAAAAGGGGAGAAAGAGAAAGACAATCAGCACAATACACACTAAAAACAACTCTAACAACAATACTTAAATTAATGGCACCAATTGTTCCTCACATAACAGAAGAATTATATCAATTATATTTCAAAGAAAAAGAAAAATCAATTCACTTAACATCTTGGCCAAAAGAAAATAAAAATTTAAAAGATAATAAACTAGAAGAAAAAGCAGAGTTTATAATTAACATAATCTCAGAAGTTAGACAGTTCAAAAATAAAAATCAAAAATCATTAAAAACACCAGTAAATCTAAATTTAATAAAAAATCCAGCAATTCAATTATTTTTAGATGATTTAAAATCAACAACAAACGCACAAACAATAATACAGGGAAATAAATTTAAAATTACCTTTTGATTTCTTTACCATCTTTTATTATAATTGAAGGTCTACCACTTAATTTTCCTTCATCAATAACAAAATCAACTTTAATATCCAAATCTTCCAAACAAGTCATAAATTTTTCACCAGATTTATTTGCAGAAGTTGTTACTATTGGTATTCCTAATTCAGAAACCAAATTAGAAATCCAATGATTAGGAATCCTAACACCTAAAGTATCAAGACCACTATTTACAAATTTAGAAATACAATTTTTATTCTTCAATTTCAAAATTAAAGTATAAGCTCCAGGTAACTTATCCAATTCAGGACCAACAAAACAATTCTCTCTAATCCAATCTTTAGAAGGAGCAATCACAGAAAAAGGTTTTTCATCTCTTAGTTTTATCTCGCGAACTCTTTTAACACTTTTATCATTTGTAGCATCACAACCAACACCATATATAGTATCAGTTGGATAAATAAATACAGCTCCATCTAGTATTTTTCTTTTATCAATCTCTTCTTTGCTTATTATTTTCATTCTTTCTTTTAAACCCCAGTAATATTTATAAACCTAACCTCTAATATTTAAAATATGAATACAAAACAAAAACAAAAACTAAGGAAATTCATAAATGAGCTCTCCCTAATTAGAGGAAGGCATACAGAATTAGTCTCAGTTTACATTCCAGCAGGTTATGATATAATAAAAATAATACAGCACTTGGCCCAAGAACAAGGTACAGCTTCAAATATTAAAGATGCAAAAACAAGAAGAAATGTTCAGGACTCCTTAGAAAAATTAATCAGGCATTTAAGACTTTTCAAAAAAACACCTAAGAATGGTTTAGCAGCTTTTTCAGGAAATGTAGAAGCACAAGAATCTAAAATAAATTTAAAAGTTTGGTCAATTGAACCTCCAGAGCCATTGAAAACAAGAATTTACAGATGTGATCAAACTTTCCTTTTAGACATTCTAAAAGGAATGATGGAAGCAAAAGAAAAATATGGTCTTATAGTTATGGACAGAAGAGAAGGAACAGTAGGAGTTCTACAGGGAACAAATATCAAAGTTTTAGTACACCTAACTTCCAATGTTCCAGGAAAAACAACTAAAGGCGGACAATCTGCAGCAAGATATGCAAGAATTAGAGAAGGAGCTGCAAAAGAATTCTACAAAAGAATTGCAGAAGCAGCAAAAAAAGAATTTTTAGCTGATAAAGATGTCAAAGGTTTGTTAATTGGAGGACCAGGACCAACAAAAGAAGATTTTAAAGACTATCTAACCAGAGAATTACAAGATAAAATATTAGTAGTACAGGACTTAACATATACAGATGAATCAGGTTTGCATCACTTAGTTGATAAATCACAAGATATATTTGCCAAAACAGCAATAGCAGAAGAAAAAGCAATCTTAAAAATATTTTTTGAAACACTAGCTAGAACTCCAGATAAAGCAGCTTATGGTGAGAAAAAAGTAGAAAAAGCATTAGAGATGGCAGCAGTAGATAAGTTACTCTTATCTGAAAGTCTTTCAGACCAGCAAATAGAACACTTTGAATTATTAGCTGATAAAACAGGTGCAGAACTAATAATCATATCCACAGATACAAAAGAAGGTGTACAACTAAAGGATTTGACAGGCATAGCAGCTATATTGAGATATTCTATAAGTAACCTTTAAAAATCCTATTTCTCTATAAATAACCATGAAAGATAAGGTTGAAGCAATCCTGTTCACAACAGGTAAATTCATGTCAGTAGATGAAATAGCTAGTGTTCTAGAGATTGACAAAGCAAAAATAAAGCAAGCTTTAGACCAGCTAGAAAAAGATTACAATAAAAGAGACTCAGCTATAACCTTACAAATACAAAAAAACAAATATAAATTAAATATAAAAAAAGAACATGGTCACTTATCAAATAAATTATTATCAAGCAAAGAATTTGACTCTCCAACAACAAAAACTTTGGCAGTTATAGCCTACAAAAACCCAGCAATCCAGTCAGAAATAATAAAAATCAGAGGAAACAAAGCATATGATCATATTAAATCTTTAAATGAATCAAATCTCATAACATCACAAAAGCAAGGAAGAACAAGGTTATTAAAACTCACTCAAAACTTCTATGATTACTTCGACATAGCAGAACAGGATTTAAAAGAATCTTTGTCAAAAGCATCTTTAAAAAACATAGATTTCAAGAAATTATTAGAACAACTACCTAGAGCACAATAAAGTTAATAAATTAAAGAACATAATTAAACAACAGAGGGTAAAATGGATATAATCACAATAGTCTATTTAGTATTCATTCTAATATCTCTATATATATACTCTTTTTTCTTATTAATTCTATTCAAAAACAAACACTCCCTATTCACAGACAACACAAAACACAATAGTGCAACCCTATCAATTCTAATTCCAGCTTATAATGAGGAAGCCACTATAGCCCAAACTATAGAATCAATACAAAATACAAACTACCCAAAAGACAAAATTGAAATTATAGTTCTAGATGATGGTTCAACAGATAAAACAGCAGAAATAGCAAAACAATTCAAAGATGTTAAAGTAATTTCAAAACAAAATTCAGGAAAAGCAGATTCGCTAAATATAGGAATTAAGCAAGCAACAGGAGAGTTCATAGCAGTAATAGATGCAGACTCTTACCCAGAACAAGATGCAATTGATAGAATGATGGCTTATTTTGCAGATGAAAAAGTTGCAGCAGTAACCTCTTGTATAAAAGTTGATAACCAACATAAATTCTGGACAAGACTTCAAGTAATAGAATATACAATTATAGCTTGGGCAAGAAAACTACTCCAATATGTTAACAGTGTTTATGTAACTCCAGGAGCATTGAGTATATACAGAACAAAAGTTCTAAAAGAAATAGAGGGATTTGATAAAAATAATCTTACAGAAGATATTGAAATTGCTTGGAGAATACTAAAGAAAAACTACAAAATTAAAATGTGCCTTCTAGCTAAAGTTCACACTACAGTTCCAGATAAATTTAAAGCATGGTGGAGGCAGAGATTAAGATGGGATTTAGGAGGAATGCAGACTTTATACAAACATAAAGGAGAATTCTTAAGGCCTCACAGAAGTATATTAGGAGCCTTTGTTGCACCATTCTTCACAGTTTCAATGGCAGTAGCTCTTATAGGTTTTTTTG
>CBFCXS010000031.1:0-7353 GCA_965602085.1 Candidatus Woesearchaeota archaeon | reverse complement strand
AAGTTTTTTTGCTTCCTCGCTTTCTGCTGAGAATTTTTTCATTTCTTCTGTCATGAATTTTACTAGCTCATTTATGATAATTGTTCCTTTGTTATGGAAAAAAGGCATACCTGGTGCTTCTTCGTGAAATGAGAATAAATCCATTTGTTTACCTAATTTCTTATGATCCCTTGATTTGGCTTCTTTTAGTAAGTTTGTGTATTTTTCTAATTCTTTTTGTGATGTAAATGCAGTTCCATAAATTCTTTGAAGTTGTTTGTTTTTAGAATTTCCTTTCCAGTATGCTCCTGCAACTTTTAGTAATTTGAATGCTTTAATTTCTCCTGATTTTTTGATATGTGGTCCTGCGCATAAATCTAAGAAATCTCCATTTTTGAAGAAAGTTATTGGTGCTTTAGCTTTTTTTAAGTCATTATATAATTGTTTTTTGTATGGCTCTTTTTTAAGGAAGTTTTGTATTTCTTTTGGTGTTAATTTTACTTTTTTGAAAACATGATTTTCTTTTACTAATTTTCTCATTTGTTGTTCTATTCTGTTAAGTTCTACAGGTGTGAATGGTTCTTTTTTATCAAAATCATAATAGAAGCCTTCTTCTGTAGTTGGGCCTATACCAAGCTTAATTTTTGGGTAAAGATTCTTTACTGCATGAGCTAGAATATGTGCTGCTGAGTGCCTTAAAGTTTCTATTTTCATATGATAGGATTTTGTTTTTAGATATTTAAAGTTTTTGTTAAGTAACATTTATAAAATCTTATTCTCTTAAAAATATATAGGATAGAGGTGGAAACTAGATGGATTTATTTATTGAGCTGAGTTTAATTATAGTAGTGGCAATGCTTGTTACTAGTGTTATTAGACTGCTTAGACAGCCTATGATTATAGGTTATATTTTAACTGGTATTATTCTGAGCCCTCATTTTTTGGGTTTGATGAAATCTACTGAAGAAATACAGGTATTTTCCCAGATTGGTATTGCTTTACTGTTGTTTATTGTTGGTTTAAATTTGAATCCTAAAGTTCTGAAAGATTTTGGTCTGGGTCCTCTAATTTTAGGTGGAATAGGGCAGGTTGTGTTTACGTTTGTTATTGGTTATTTTATAATTTCATATTTTGGGTTCAATGTTATAACTTCACTTTATGTTGCTATTGCTTTGACTTTTAGTTCTACAATTATTATTATGAAACTATTATCAGATAAGAATGATTTAGATACTCTTTATGGTAGGTTTGCCACTGGATTCTTAATTGTTCAAGATATAGTTGTTATTGCTCTGTTAATTGTTATTTCCTCTACAAGTTCTGGTGTTGGTTTATCTAGTTTATTGTTTAAAACTTTATTATCTGGAATATTATTGATAGCTGCTTTAGTTATGATTGCAAAATATGCTTTACCTTATTTGTGCACTTTTTTTGCTCGCTCACAAGAATATTTATTTTTATTTTCAATTGGTTGGGGTTTAGGTTTAGCTACCTTATTCCATTATATTAATTTCTCAATTGAAATTGGTGCTTTAATTGCAGGTGTAGCTTTGGCTATGTCACCATATCATTATGAGATAAGTGCCAAATTGAAACCTTTGCGAGATTTTTTTATTATATTATTTTTTATTTTTTTAGGTTCGCAGTTAGTTTTTGAATCTGTTAGTAGATATATAGTTCCTATAATTGCTTTATCTGCTTTGGTTTTGATTGGAGATCCATTGATAGTTATGATTATAATGGGATTGCTTGGTTATAGTAAAAGAGTTGGTTTCTTTACTGGATTAACTATGGCACAGATAAGTGAGTTTAGTTTGATTTTGGTTGCTCTTGGTGTTAAGTTGGGTCATTTGGGTAATGAGATATTATCTATGGTAACTATGATTGGTTTAATTACAATAGCTGGTTCAACTTATTTGATTCTTTATGCTGAAAAAATTTATCCTTATGTTGCTCCATATTTAGTTATCTTTGAAGGTAGACATGCTAAAAAAGATAAGAAGAAGATTCGCGAGTATAGTGCAATTTTATTTGGTTACAATAGAATTGGTTATGATATTATGGATGCATTTAAGAAAATTAAGAAGAAGTTTTTAGTTGTTGATTATAATCCTGATACTATTGAGGAGCTTGGTAGGAAAGGAATAAATTGCAGATATGGAGATGCAAATGATAATGAGTTGCTTGATGAGTTGGATTTGAAAAATGTTAAGATGGTTATATCTACTGTTCCTGATTTTGAGACAAATATAGTTTTACTTAAGAAGGTTCGTAGGGTAAATAAAAAAGCTATAATTATATTAGTTTCACATCAGATAGATGAGGCTCGTGTTCTATATGATGATGGTGCAACTTATGTTCTGATGCCACATTTCTTAGGGGGGCATTATGCTTCAAAGATGATAATGAAGCATGGCTTGAATAAAGGAAAGTTTATGGTGGAGAGAAGGAAGCATATAACTCATTTGAAGAAGCGTAAGAAGATTGGTCATGAGCATCCTAAGGTTGAGAGGGATAAGTAATCTTTATAAGATAGAATTTGTTCTTAATTAATATGAAGAGGTTATGGGCTATTATATTTTTGTTGATTTTAATACCTTCAGTTAGTGCTATAATTGAACTTGAGGGTCCTGCTAGAGATATTTATAATTTAGGTGATGAAGTTAATGTTGAAGGGTATATATTAGTAAATCAAGATGTTTTTGGCTTCTTTAGGATTATAATTGATTGTGAAACTGAGATTCCTATATTAACTAAAAGTATAAGTTTAAAGAAAGATACTAAGAAAAGTTTTGATGAGAGTTTTATTGTTCCATTTTATATTGCGGGTGACTGCAGTTTAAAAATTTCTGTTGAATCTGCTGGTGATGTTGTTGAGCAAGCTAGATCAAGTGCGTTTTTAATTTCAAAAGATTTAGAAGGTAGTTTTGAATTAGGTGATAAATTAATTCAGTTAGGTAAAGATATAGAAATTGAAGGTCAAGTGTTTAGATTAGATGGAGATGATATTGAAGGTAATGCAGTTGTTTATTTTAAGAAGAATAATACAATTATAAATGTAGGTAGCTCTGTTGTTGATGATGGAGAATTTGAGTATAGTGTAAGTTCTGTTGCATATCCTTCTGGTATTTATAATTTAGAAATAGATGTTATTGATATTTATGGTAATCAGTATTTATTTACAGAAATTGAGCCGTTTACTTTAGTTAATGAGATTTATGTATTTGCAAAACCTGGTAAGGTGAATGTTCTTCCTGGCACTGCTCTTAAAATATCTGGTGAAGCTAAAACTATCCTGCAAGAAAATATTCCTGAAGCTGATGTTAGTTTAATTGTGAATGAAACTGTGTATGAAACTAAATTGAAAAATTCTGAATTTGAATTTGAGTTAATATTAGAGAGAGATACTAAAAGTGGAAGACATGATGTAGAAGTTATAGTTGAGGATTATTTAGGGAATATTGGTCGTACTTCTACTAACTTTAATGTAAATGCAATTCCTACTACTCTTTATGTTGAAACTGATGTTAAAACTTATATTCCTGGGACTATGATTGAGATGAAGCCTATTTTATTAGATCAGGGTGGTGATTTTATTATTGAAGATATAAGTGTGGAATTAATTGATGTTGATGGTAACAATAAATTAACAATGGTTGTTAAAACCAATGAAATAATTGAATATGAATTTGATAGATATGCTACACCTGGTTCTTGGGAAATTAAAAGTTATGCTACTGGCTTGGTTCATGAAGATCAAATAAATGTTGGTGAAACTTTAGCTGCTGATTATAAATTGGCTGGACAGATTTTAACTATAACAAATATAGGTAATATTAATTATAAGAGACCTGTTGAAATTAGATTAGTTGGTGAAGAAGAGTTTGTTTTAGTAAAGAAAAAAAGACTTGACCCTGGGGAAAACTATGAGGTGAATCTAGGTGAGGGTGTTAAATCCGGGGTCTATGATGTCTTTGTTGGGGATAAGGAGTTTAATGAGGTTACTATTGATGGATTTATTAAAAGAAATTGGTCTTGGTTGTATTGGCTTTTGAGTTTGATTGTATTTGGTTTGGTTGCTCATTTCTTGGTTAAGAATGTTCGTAAGAGGAAAAGGAAGAAGGTTGATAAAGAAGAGGAAGAGAAACATTTGGCTTCAAAAGTTAAAGAATTCTTAAGTGCTAAAGGATTGCATCATAAAGAGAAACCTAAAGAAGAAAGTAAAGAGGATAGAATTAGTAGGTATAAGAAAGAGTTTAAGGAGAAAATTCTTAAAGATATTTCAAAAAGGGAGAAGAAAATAAAACAGGAGGTTTCTAGGTTTTTACCAAAAGAAGCTCAAGATTATTTGAAACTTAAGAAAGCTAAGAATGATGATGAGGAGCGTAAAAGTTTATTTAATATTTTTTCGATGAAAGGTAAGAAGAAAGGAGGTGAGAAGTGATGAATTTTAAAAAAATAGGTATGTGGGTTGCTATAATTGTAGTTTTATATTTAGTAGCTAGATGGTTAGGTTGGTTATAATTTTTTAATCAAATAGATGTAGTCTTTTGACTCTTCAATTTTTTTATAAGGAAGTTTAATTTTAGACTTCTTTAAGATGGTAATAGCTATTTGTGCGTCTTTAGTTGCTACTCTTTTTATTTCTTTTAATGCTTTTTTTATATTTGTGTGATGTAGAGCTGTAACTGAGATTATAGTGTTGAAAGTGTTGTCTTTGAATGGGAGATTTTCTGCTTTTCCTACTACTTTTTTTCCTTTGTATTGTTTGAGCATATTAATTGCTGGGTCTAATGCAATTGCTTTGAATGGTTCTGAAGAAATTCCTGTTCCTGCTCCTATATCTAATACTGGTTGTTTAATTTTAATATTTTGTTTTATGATTTTTATTTTCTTTAATTGTTCTTCTTTGTGGAGTTCATTATAGCCTTTTGCAATCTTGTTGTAATATTCCATTTTGATTGTTTTATTTTAAGACATCTTGCTTGTACGTCTATAAATCTTCCTGTTTTGCTTCCTGTATATCCATTCCCTTTAAGCATTTTATATCCTTGTTGTGAAAATGTTACTATATATTTATGTATTCTTGCTCTTGGTTCTTTAAAATGAACATATCTACCATCTGTTTCTCCTACTATATATATTATTTTCCTAATTGTTTTTTCTCCTGTTTTTGCATCTTCAACTAATACTATTCCTTCTAATCCATTTGGTATTTTTGGAAGTTCTTCTAATTCAAAATCTAAATCTAAAACTCTTTCTTTTTTATTTACTTTAAGATGGGCTCTCATACTCTATATTAAATTTCAATAATGTTTAAATAAGTTTCTTTGGTATGATTTATTATGGCTAAGCGTCAGGATAGAACTAATTTTAGGACTTTGGTGGGTTTAATTGATGAGTTAGATATTGTTTGGGTAAAGATAGAGAAAGGGGAAAAAAGAATAAAATTTAAAAATTATGGGGAGTTTGAGGCTTTTCATGATAAACTTCCTAATTCTGGTGATATTGAAAGAGCAGATATGGAAAGGACTGGTATTGAATTACCTCTTGCTAGTCTTGGTATTAATTATTTTGCTTTTGAGTATAAAAATGGGTGGTATATAATAGGGAATAAACCTATTTATCCATAGAAATCTTTATAAATAACATATGAAACCATATTCATATGAAAACATATCATGTATTTTTTAGGAAACTAGCTTATCCTCTAAATGTAGATATCTTGTCTAGTTTGAAGGTTAAGAGTAAGAGTGTTCAGGAGTTAGGTAAAACTCTAAAGATTGAACAGAGTAAGTTGAGTCATGCTCTGAAAAATTTGAGATGTTGTAATATAGTTAGTGTTAGAAAAGAAGGTAAGAAGAGAATTTATAGTTTGAATAAAAAAACTATCCTGCCTATATTTAAATTAATTGAGAAACATGAAAAAACCTGTTGTGAGTGTTGTGTGAAAAAATGAAAACAATATATCTTGATAATGCTGCTACTACTGTGGTGGCACCTGAAGTTATGAAAGCAATGGAGCCTTATTTCACTGAGAAGTATGGTAATGCTTCAAGTTTACATCACAAAGGTCAAGAAGCTAAGATGGCTTTGAATGAAGCTCGTGAAGTTATTGCTAAATCTATTGGTGCTAAGTTTGATGAAATTTATTTTACCTCTGGTGGTACTGAATCAAATAATTGGGCTTTGAAAGATTTATTTTTTGTTAATCGTGATAAGAAACATATAATTACAACTAAGATTGAGCATGATTGTGTTTTAGAGAGTTGTAAATTTTTGGAGAAGATGGGTGCTGAAGTAACTTATTTAGATGTTGATAAGGATGGATTTATTGATTTGGAGCAGTTGAAGAAAGTGATTAGAGATGATACATTAGTTGTTTCTATAATTCATGGTAATAATGAGATTGGAACTATACAAGATTTAAAATCTATTGGTGAGATTTGTAAAAGTAAAGGAGTTTATTTTCATACAGATGCTTGTCAAAGTTATACTAAGGTTTCTTTAGATGTTAATAAGATGGGTTTAGATTTGGTTACTTTGAATGCACATAAAATTCATGGTCCAAAAGGTGTAGGTGCACTTTATGTTAGAAAAGGTGTTAAGTTGGGTGTGTATATAGTTGGTGGTGGTCAGGAAAAAGGTATGCGTTCTGGAACTGAAAATATTGCTGGAATAGTTGGGTTTGCTAAAGCTGTTAAATTAGCTAAGAGTAAACATGTTAAATATATTAGTTCTTTGCGTGATAAATTAATTAAAGGTATCTTAGAAATTCCTGATGTTAGGTTGAATGGTCCTGTTGATAGATTATGTAATAATATTAATGTTAGTTTCAAATATATAGAGGGTGAAAGTATTGGGGCTTATTTAGATGTTAAAGGTATATGTAGTTCTACTGGTAGTGCTTGTTCAAGTACTAAATTAGAAGCTAGTCATGTTTTGAAAGCAATTGGTTTATCTGATTTGGATTCTCATGGGAGTATTAGATTAAGTTTGTCTCGTTTTAATACTGTAGATGAAGTTGAAAAAGTTTTAGAAGTGTTACCTGGAATTGTTGAAAAGTTGAGGAGGATTAGTCCTTTAGGAAAAAATGAATAAAATAATTGCTATTTGTGGATATTCTGGAAGTGGAAAGTCTTTTTTAACTAGGTTTCTAAAGAAACAAGGTTTTCATATAATAAGAGCTTCCTATGTTGTATTAGATGCACTTAAAATAAAAGATATAAGAAAAGTTTCTGAAAAAGAAAGACTGAAAAAAGCTTTGGGTGTTATTAAGAAAAATCCTTTGTTACCTGGGAAGATTTTGTTAAAAGAAGTTAGTAAGGTGAAAGGTGATGTTGTTTTAGATGGAATAAAAACTGAAAGTGATTT
>CBFCXS010000030.1:0-7359 GCA_965602085.1 Candidatus Woesearchaeota archaeon | reverse complement strand
TCCAAAGGCTCTTCTTCAGGAGTTTCTAAAACAGTTTGATTAGTAATTTCAGGAGGTCTATTATCAACAGGCCCACCATCACAACCTAAAATTGCAGCACCAGCACCTAAGCTAATCAAAATATTCTCTAAAATTCCTAATTTTCTTCGTGCTCTCATCTTATATCATAACCATCCAAAATATAAGTAATTTTTCATTTATAAGCTTTACTATTATTAATTACAGGGTAGTAGTGACAGAATAACAGAAGAATTAAATAAAAGCTCCTTTCTTATAAAATATACCTTTAAGGTAGGAGGTAAACCTATGGTAAAATCTGATGAAGAAATTAAACAAGTAGTAGATAAAGCAAGAAAATTAGTTCAAGAAATTTACAAAGATGATGAAAGATTAAAGCAACAAAATCAAAAAAATAATTCAGGAATAGCAAGAGAAACAGACATAGTTTTTAAAGAAATTTTAAAATATTTATTGAATAATTAGGAGGTTAAAAATGGAAAAACTTAAAATAAAGGGATTTGCTAGCGAAGATTACTCTAAAGGAAGAATTGACTCCTTCACAATTCCTTTAACAGACAATTTAGGAAAGGGAGTTCATCATAGCCATATAATTCCTTTATTTTGTAAATTTGGGATGTCTAAAAAAGATGCAGTAACTAAACTAGATGTAGATTTTAAAACCTACCCTGCAGGGACTTCTTTTTTCATTTATATAAGTTCTAATTTAAGGGTTCATATAATTATTGAGGAACAGGCTCTTTGTTTGGAATTTGATACTTCTTTACCCAAGGAGGAGATAAATAGCACTATGAAAAAATATTTTAAGTTTCCAGAAAAACAATATTTCAAAAAATGAAAGATACAATTTCAGATAAACAAGCCTACAAAGAACATTCTGAATGGCATAAAAAACAAAAAGAATTATTAAAAATAGCTAAAAATATTTATAAAAAATGTTCTTGTGGGGGTAAGAATAAAAACTTAAACAAAATAGGAGATAAAATATATGATCTTATGTGTAAAACCTGTTGGGATAAATTTGAACAAGAAAGGAAAAAATTAAAAGAGTTTTTAAACAATAAAGGTGATTCTAATTTATACTAAAAATGACAAAACAAGAACAATATGGAAGAAATCCTAAAAAACTATTTTGGATAAGTTTTTTCTTTAATCTTTCTGCTTTGACTTCTGTAATCACTTTATTTTATCTTCGTAGAGGATTAAACTTTACACAAATATCTTTGTTGGGGGTTATAATTAGCCTAGCTATTATTATTTTTGAAGTGCCTACAGGCCTGGTTTCAGATATTATAGGAAGGAAAAAAAGTATTATTTTTGGAATTATTTTGCTTTTGGTTCATGCAACTGTATATATTTTTGCCAATAATTTTATTACTTTTGCCACAGGGATATTGTTTTTTGCAATTGCAATAACTTTTTTTTCTGGGTGTGTAACTGCAATAATTTATGACTCATTAAAAGCTATTAAAAAAGAAAATCAAGCAAAAACCTATATAGGGAGGTATAGATCTGCACAGATATTAGCTTGTATAATCATCCCCCCAATTGCAAGTCTTATAGCAAAAGACCTACTCAATAAACAGTTTATTACTCTTTTAATAATAAATATTGTTGGTTGTTTAATTGCTTTATTTATTGCTTTTACTCTCAATGAAATCCCCTACAAATTAGAAAAACCAAACAAATATGGGTTATTAAAAGAGAGTTTTCATCAAATTGTGGGTAATCCTTCGCTATTAAAACTATCCTTAAATCAGGGTTTGGGATTTGTTTGTGTACTGGTTTTTGGATCACTTCTATGGCAACCATATTTTCAACAATTAAAAATTCCTGTTGCAATTTTTGGGACTATTCTTGCAACTTCTAGTATTATGAGTTTCTTTTTATTTAGACACATTGATAAATTAGAAAATCTTTTTGGGTTTAAATCAATACTTTTTTTTACATCATTTATTCCAGGTATGTTTTTAATTATAATGGTATATTCTTTTTCAGCAATAATAGCTATAATAGGATTTTTTATCATATCTATATTTATCCCTTTGAGAGATCCACTATTTGTAGATTATAAGAACCAACATATAACTTCACATAATCGGGTAACAACAATATCTATCATAGCTATGTTTTATGCTTTATTGGCGGCAATAATTCAACCAATTGTAGGATTTCTAGCAGACATTAATTTAAATTATGCTCTTGTTTTGCTAGCTTTGATATTAATACTTAATCCAATAATTTTTAATATCAATGGAAAAGACATAGTATTAAAAAACTAATTCATTTCTGCCAACCTTTATACTTCCTTCTATTATAATATAGCTCTGTAAAACTTTTGATCCAAGCTTATACACAATTCAACCTTGCTCGCTCCCTTAAGGTGTTTATAATATCTCCATAATGTGCTTGGGCTCTTTTTCTGTTATCTGCTGCTCCAGGATGTCTAAGGATTTTAATTTTGTTTTTAGGTAATAGTTCCGCATCTAATGCTTGATATTTTCTATTACTTTTATCAAGCGAGATAAAAGGTATACCACTTAAAAAGGAAATAATATTCCCATGAAATGAAGTGGATAATGCAATTTGAGCGTTATTTATTTGATTAACATAGTCTCTTACTGAAGGGAGATGAATAGCATCTTCTTCCCAAGCCCAACAACAATTATACTTAATTGGAACTCCAAACTTTCTTGCTAACCTTTCACTAAAACCATGTCGTCCTTTGATTAAAGCTACACTTCCATCATGTTCTGTCTTTTTTTCAATGTCTAATCCCAAAACACAACAATCAAAAGATAGTTCAGGATCAAGTCCTAAACTCCTTAAGTGCTCAAGTGTTAACATATCTCTACAAGCTATATAGGAAAAATCTTTTAACAATTCAAGAAAAGGTTCTGCTTCATACATTGAAAAATTAACTAAACAACTTTCTATCCCCAAAATACTTCCTATCTTTGAGAAATATAGGTAAGGATAAACATAATCTTCGCATTTCTCAGTTAAACCCTCACCATGGACAAGAATAATATCTGACTCACATAATCTACTCCACCATTTTGTTTTTTTGATTTGTTTAAGAAATTCATCAAAAGTAATAAAATCTACACCAAAAGCATCATAAGGTATTTCTTGAATAATTCTATGTTTTGTAGCAATAAGCTTACAAAATTCAGTATAATTTAGGTTTGAACCTAAATGAAACCTAGATGTGTCTCCAACAATAGTAACTTTGCTCTCTAAAGAGTTTTCAAATATCATCTAAATTTCTCCAAAATAAGATCAATACCTTTAGCATAGTTAGTTACAATATCTGGAATTTGAGCATCTCTAATTGGGCTACACCGTTTTTTAGCAGCAGATGAAATTCCAACATTCCATGAATCAACTTCAAAATCTTTTATACACAAACCCCTTAGTTCATTCATAAAAATATCTTGTAAAGGAGGTATTGCTGAATAAACAAACTGAACGTTAGGACCACTGAATGTTAATCCTTCAAGAGCAGTTATTGGTGCTCCTTCAAATCTAGAGGGGAAGGCAAGAATATGCAAATTTTTATGATGTAAGAGACTATAGGGCAATGTTTCATCAAATGTATAAACAGTTGTTACACTATTCCTAGGTAAGTTTCTTGCCATAGATCTTATTCTTTTTAAATAAATTCTTGTTGATGTTTCAGTGGGCATTAATAAAACCAAATGATAATCTTTATGTTTTTCTAAAAAAGACTTACATGCTGGTATCAAAATATCATACCCTTTTTGGTATACACAACGCCCCCATGAGAAAATGATCTTTTTATCAAGAGGTATATCCCATCTCCTTAAATTTTCTTGTTGTTCTGTTTCTGAAAAGTTGAATCTGCCAGAATTAAAATATAATCCATTTTTTAGAGGAACCAATTTTTCTGGTTTTATATGATACCCTTTTTCTAACACTTCTTTTAATGCTTCTCCAATATAACCAATTAGGTCATTTTTTGCTTGTGATATAGCTGCTATACTTCTTTTCTCAATGCTTAATCTTTTTGTATCAGTAGACTCATCCTTGAAAACCAATCCTAAACTATGAGGTATCCAAACCATCTGCAACTTATCTAAGTCAGGAATGTATTCTCTGACAGAAGAAAAGATAGTATCATGAGCTAATAACAACATAGAGTCATAATCTATTTCCCTTGCCCTGATGTATGAAGCAACACTTAAAGACGCGCTTTTCCATTGTTCTGGTCCTCCCCAAATAGAGCTCTGACTACTTCCATCAGAAAAAGTAGGTATATCTATTAATTCTCCTCCATTAGCTCTACAAGCTATTTTAGTAACTTCTCTGATTTTTTCATTATAATCTGTTGAGTTTTTATCCAAAAAGGGTGCTAGGCATATAAACTCAAGATTTCTGTCCCTAAGAAAAGAGGATTTTTCTCTAATTTGGCTAAAACCTTCGACAAAAGCATTTACAACAACTCCTACCCCTGTAACTAGAGATACCAAACCATCATGTGCTGCAACAAAAATTCCCACTTTCATTTTATTTTATAACATATCCATTGTGAACTATCCTGTGGGCTTGTTTAACTCTATTAGATATACTCCTAGTTTGTTCAAACTTATTGGATATAGGTTCTCCCATTAGGTTTAAAGAGGTATTTAATAAAACATAGAACCCTGTTCTTTCTCCAAATCTTTGAATTAGCGCATGCAAAAAGGGATTCATTTGCCTACTAATTGTTTGAACCCTTGCAGTCCCATTATAATGTTTACAACCGCTTAAAGCATCTGCCATAGAATCACTTATAAAATTATATTGGTGTAACATAAAAGGAGACTGTTTTGGCCCTACAAAATAATCCCCCACTCTTTCTTCAATCACTACAGGGGCGAGAGGTCTATAAGGTTCTCTATTTTTAATTTTTTGGCTTAATATATCTCTTACTCTCCTACTATCTGGTCTTGAAATAAATGACCTATTACCTAATGCTCTTGGTCCAATTTCAGATTTCCCATTGTGAATTAAAATGAATTCATTGTTCATTAGGCTATTTACTAAATCATCAATATCCCTCTCTGAAAACTTAAATTTTTTATTGCCCATCCCTAGATAAGGAAGACTTATAGTAGGGCGTACACCTAATACTTTAGTAATAAGGTAAGCTAATGCCCCTACAGATTGGCCTGTATCATCACAACAAGGGGGTATAAATGTTGCTAATTGGGGAAGTTGTTTCCAAATTTCTGTATTAACTCCTAAGTTTAAGCAAGCTCCTCCAGCTAAAACCAAATTTTGTGTTAAATCTCTTTTGATAATGGCTCTTAAATCTCCCATTCTTTTTCTCATAAATAATTCTTGAAGAGATGCAGCAAAATTACACGAATCTGAATTTTGAGCAGAAGCACTACCCTTAAGTTCAGGAAAAGCCTTACTAAGAAGTCTATCTCCTGTTTCATAATTTGTAGTGCACAATTCAGAAAGCAATTCTTCTAATCTTGATAAATATTCTTTTGTGGGATGGCCATAAGCAGATAAAGCCATTAATTTTCCTTCACACCTTGGGGAGTCATAAAGAAAAGTTGAGCATAAGTCATAGGGTTTAGCTGTTATAAAACCCCCTACATCTATCTCTTTTTTAGTTATCTCGCTTCCTTCTCCTTCATAAATAGCTACTCTTTCTCCACAGTCCCCACCACCATCACAGGTTATGATTTTTGCTTTTTGAAATGGAGAGAATAGAAATGAAGCTGCATGACTTAAGTGGTGATTTACAACAAGAGATCTTCTTCGCTCCCCCATAATTTCTACATCTTTCCAAAAGGGAGGATTAGGTTTTTTATCCTCATTAAAAAGCCAAGGATTTTCTAATGTAGCTAAAGCCCAATAAGATACATCATCTACTCCTTTACCCATTTCATTCAAGCCTATTTTGATTAATTTTTCCATTTCCTCAGTAGAACATCTCATTTTCTTCTTTCTAAATATTCTTTCAGCTTCTAACACAAGAGTTATATTACTCCCCTCAGCAAAGGAGACTGAAGAGTCGTGGTAATTAAAGGCTATTCCACAAAATATATTTTTTTTTACCATAAATTATTGCTATTATAAAGTAGTATATAAAGCTGTGTTTATGTACAAAGCCCTACTTAACAGAACTTTTATAAATAGGACCAATAACCAAACTCCCTATGCAATACAGACCAAAAACAAAATTAACCAATGTAATAGCAACAACATTAGCCTTAGCTACATCAGGATGTTATGGACTTGTAGCAGATGCAATTGGTGTGGCAGGAGGATATTCTAATGATTCTATTACAAGAGATGCTTCGGGAATTGTAGGAAGAGCTGTAAGAAGGGAAGGAGAAAAAGTAAAATCAAAAAAAGAAAGAAGAGCAGACCTAGAATTTGAATTAGAAAGTGTTAGAAAACACAGAGAACTTGAAAATGAACTTGATGGATACTCTCCTACTAGAGAATCACAATATGATGAAGCAACCCAAGGAGCTTTAAGTAAAGTATTTGGTAGAGATAAAAGTGATAGCATAGATTATAGAGCTGTAATTAATGAAGTAGAAAAATCTTGTAAAGAAAATCCATTTGATTATGAAAGAAATGTAAGAACTGTTGATAATGCATTAAGTTTAGAAGGGTTAACGTCCGACGATAAAAGAAGATTAATAGGAATTTTAGAAGATAGAATTAGTAATCAAGGAATATATAATCAAATAACTAAATTAAAAAAAGCAAGAATTCCCATTGATCATAACAAACATATTGAACTTATAAAAGGGAGATTAATCATATCTGACTATTTGATTAGAAGTTCAGAAACTAGTACTATATCAAGAATTTGGTCACTTAAGTTGCATCAAGGAAGGATCCTTAAATATTTCCAATTTGAAAGACCTTCAGATAATACTGCTATTCCTTACTTAAGAGACAAGTTAAACACCCTTGAGGAAGTAGAAAAAAATATACAACTCTCACAAAAAGAGTCTAAACTTCTAAATAGAAGTTATGAATCTATAGAAAAACTTCTAAGAAAAAGATTAGCAAGACAAGATTCACAATTTAAATCTAAAATACAAAAAATAAAAGCTACTATTAAAAGTTCTAACCAACTTCTAAAAGAGGGCTCCACAACTGAAGCAAGAGATATATTTGGACAAGAAATAATTAAAACAGCAAGAGAAATTGGTTATATTTCACCAATAAGATCCCAATTAAGAAAATTAAAAAAATTCTAACCAGAATACTTATAAATAAAACCAATAACCAAATTCCCTATGTATAGACCAAAAACAAAATTAACCAATGTAATAGCAACAACATTAGCCTTAGCTACAT
>CBFCXS010000029.1:0-7513 GCA_965602085.1 Candidatus Woesearchaeota archaeon | reverse complement strand
TATTTTTAGATGTAGTAGGAGATAGTTCTGTGATGAGGGTTTTACAGTTTTTAATAGAAGGAAGACATTTTGATTATACATTGACAGATTTGGCTAATAATGCAGGAGTTAGTTGGGGAACTTTACACTCAATATTTCCAAAATTAATAAAATATAATATAGTTAAGAAAGTCAGAGAAATAGGCAGAGCTAAATTGTATAAGATTAATACTGAGAATAAAATAGCACAACAATTAGTTAAGTTGTATGATTCAATTTCTATTCTTAATCTTGAAAAATTTGGAGAGAAACAGGAGGTAATTGCTTAAAATGAATATAATTTAAATGGGTTCACAAGGCAGGATTGTTATACCTAAAGAACTAAGAAAGAATATTTCTGCTGGTGAAAAATTGGTATTTTTTAATGTTGGTGATAAGATTGTTATGGAAAAAGCTAGTGATGTTTATAAAAAATTAAAAGAAGATTTTAATCAATTGTAAAACACCATAATCTTTATATTTTAGCTTGTTTTAATATTTAATATGGTAGATTTTGATTATTTTAAGAAATTATTTTCAGCACCATTAGAGAGTTATAGAAAAGCCTTGAAAAAAGATAGAGAGCTAAGAGAAAGATTAAGACCAGAGATTTATGAGGCTTATAGAAAAACACTTATTGATATGTACCATAGTTTAGTTTCTGAAACAGGAATTATAAATTTACAGTCAAAATCTCTTTTTTTTAATCCAGATGAAATTGAAAAAACTCCTACATCAATTCTTGTTAAAATAGTCAAAACTCTAAGACGTTTTCGTGAGAGAAAACCTGATTTAGAAGGTAGAATGAATTTTTCTTTAAATTGAATTAAAACACCATAATCTTTATATTTAGAGGGGCTTTAAGTATATTTGATGAAAAAACTAGGGTTACTTTTAGTAGTATTCTTGCTAGTTTTCACTGTAAATGCTCTTGCTGCTAATGTAGAAGTTAAGTCTGAGCCTGAAAATTATAAGGTTGAAGCTGGTGGTGTAGCACAGTGGACACTTTATATTAAAAATAATCAGGTTAGAAGTGATTATTACAGTATAAATCCTGATGATTTGAGTAAAGCACCTTTTTCTGATGTTGTTGAGAATATAGTTATTAATCCTACTCAAGTTGAAATTGGTTCTTTAGGTGAGAGTGAGGTAAAAGTTGAAGTTCATTTGAAAGATGATTTAGTTGCTGATAAAGAATATAATACATTTGTCTGGGTGAAATCTTTAACTAACCCTGAGATTAAAGAAAAGGTTGAGCTTATTAATTTTATTATATCTTCTCGTGAATTAGTTGAGATTCAAGTTGAAATGCCTGAAGAAGGTGTTATTCCTGGAATTAATATGCCCTTTCAAGTTACTTTCAAGAACAGAGGGAATAAAGATTTAGAAGGTTTGGATATTTATATTACTAGTACTGAGTTTGATGACCAGAAAAAAATGAGTTTGAATGCTTATGAAACTTTGAAGACTAATTTTAATTTTGATATAGAGTCTACAACTTTACCTGGGAAGTATAGCATGAGTATTAGAGTGTTTGATGATAGTATATTGCGAGGAATTGGAGATTTTAGTTATGAAGTTGTTGAAAATCCTGGTGTAGTTTATGGTGATGTAGTTGATAGGAAGTTTTTGAAGACAATTACTAGTTTGTCCAGAGTAAATGAAGGAAATTCTGTGATTGATGTTAGAGTTAGACATCCTGTTACATTACTAGGTAGGTTGTTTGGCTCTGTTGATCCTAATCCTAGGGTTTTACAGTTTGGTGATGGTAAGCATTATGTTTGGGATTTGACTTTGAAACCTGGTGAGAGGATTGATATTGTTATAACTGTGAATTATAGGATAATATTGGCACTTCTTTTACTTGTTGTAATTGGTTATTTTGTATTTAATTATTTTAAGGGTAAGACTTTAACTATTAATAAGACTTTATTTAAAATTAAAGATGAGAGAGAAGATGTAACTGAGCTTAAAATATTATTACATGTTGTAAATAAGACTGATACTGAAGTTCATAATATAAAAGTTATAGATATATTACCTAATTTAATTAAGCCTACTCCTGATTTTGCTACTTTGAAACCTGAAAGAATACAAAAAGGTTCAAAAGGTATGAGAATGGTTTGGAATATACCTAAGTTGGAGACGCATGAGGAGAGAGTTATTTCTTATAAGGTTCATTCTCGGTTGCCTTTAGTTGGTGAGGTTGAGTTGCCTGCTCCTTCTGTTCAGTATAAGAGAAGTGGTGGTAAGTTGGTAAATGTTAAGGGGAATAAACTTGTTTTTATGAGTAAGGAATAGGTAAAAGTTAATTTATGTTTATTAGAGTATTTTACTCTTTAGATTAGTAAATATTAAAAACTATTAGATTTTTATAAAAACCATGAATATAGAAGAAGCAAGAAAATTGTTTAATGAATATGTGAAATCTGATAAAGTTAAAGTTCATTGCAGAGAAGTAGAAGTAATAATGAAGGCTTTAGCTAAAGAACTTAATGAAGATGAAGAAAAATGGGCTATTGCTGGTTTATTGCATGATATGGATTGTGATATTGAACCTGGTAATAAAAAGCAGGGAAGAAAAGCTGTTGAAATTTTAAAAGAAAAAACAGATTGTCCAGAAGATGTTTGTCATGCTATACTTGCTCATAATGAAGAAAATTTAGGTGTTAAAAGAGAATCTAAATTTGATTATGCTCTATCTTCTGCTGATAATATTTCTGGATTAATCTATGCTTATGCTCTAATGAGAAAAACTATAGAAGGAATGGATATAAAAGGGTTAAAGAAAAGATTAAAGGATAAAAGGTTTGCATCTAATGTAAGAAGAGATTTAATTTATGATATTGATAAGGCTGGGATGGAATTGGACAAATTTTTGGAAGTTGCTATAAGTGCTGTAAAAGAGATTTCTGAAGAAATAGGTTTAAAATAAAATGACAGAATATGGATGTGGATTAGGATACAGGCCAAGATTTGGACCAATGAGTCTTTGTAATGGATGTACTACAAAAGACTGTACAAATCCAATTTATGATGTGAAAGTGAATATTGTGCCATTTGGAATAGAAAAAGAAAGACTATTTTGTGATTCTGATAAATCATTAGAAGAAAGAACATTGGGAGATTACTCTGTTGTTATATCCTGTGAAGGATTTAAAAAACCAGAAGTAGCAGAAGCCCAACCAGTTGGAGAAGGAGAATAAAATGGATAAACCGAGAGTTGGAGTTTACTGGGTAAAAGTTAGATTATATTTATTAGATTATTTTACTTTTGAGTATTGGATAAGTTTGTTTCGAAAGGCTTATAAACTTAAGTTAACACGTATTAACTAAAATGGATATATATAAACTAAAGTTTACAAGACTACAAAATGAAATATTAAGACTGTTATGTATAAAAGCTGGAATGTCATTAAACCAAAGAGAGATAGCAAGAATATTAAAAGTATCCCCTACTGCTATATCAAAATCCCTACCTTTACTAGAAAAGGAAGGTTTAGTTGAAATTAAAAGAAAAGAAAAAATGAATCTTATTTCTGTAGAACTTAAGAGGGATAATTCAAAAACAATTTCATTCAAAAGAATAGAGAATTTAAAATTAATTTATGAATCAGGATTAGCTGATTTTTTAGAAAAAAAGTTTCCAGGGTGTGATATAGTTTTATTTGGAAGCTATTCGCAGGGAGAAGATACAATCCATTCAGACATAGATATAGCAATAAATTCAAAAAGAAAAGATTTTGATTTAACCAAATTTGACAAAATGCTGGAGAGAACTATTATTATACATAATTTTGAAAATATTAAAAATAAAAATTTGGAATTAAACATTTCAAAGGGTATTGTGTTGTGAGAGCTTTAAAAAATTTTAAGGAATTTATCCTGAGCTTGTAAAATTATTGGAGAAGAGATAGGTATAAAATGAAGATTGTAATTTGTGGGAGTATAGCTTTCTATGATGAAATGTTGAAAATAAAAGGTGAATTGGAAACTCTTGGTCATGAAGTTAAATTACCCCCTGCTGAAGTTAAAGATAAAGATGGGAATATTATCTCTGTTCAGGAATATTATAAACTCCGTAAAAGTGAAACTAATAATGATAGTTGGATTTGGGGTAGGAAGAATGAGGCTATGAAGGAACATATGAATAAAATTGCGTGGTCGGAAGGTGTGTTGGTTTTGAATTATGATAAAAAAGAAGTTGAAAATTATATAGGTGGTAATACTTTGTTAGAAATGGGTGTTGCTTTACATTTGGGTAAGAAAATGTTTATTTTGAATAATATACCTAATTTGTCTTATAAAGAAGAGATATTAGGGATGAAACCTTTTGTTATAAGGGGAGATTTAGGTAAAATTGGATAAAATGGTAATAGATAGAGAATTTTTGAAAGCAAGGGGAAGAATGTTAGAAGGTGTGTTAAGTTGTAAAGGTGCAGTTGTGATAAGGGTAATACCTTTTAGAGACTGTGATGATGTTCCGAGATATTTGGAGAGGTTAGATAGATTGGAAAAAGAAGCAAGGTATTCTAAACTGGAAGCAGAGTAGGATAGGTAAAAGTTAGATTAATTCTTTAAATGGATATTTTACTTTTGAAGTATTGGAAAAGCTTATAAAAACCTATTAATTAAAATTAAACATGGATCCAAATATTAATAATATCTTAGAACCAAAAGAAAAAGTTGTATGGGGAGGAGTTATTAATAGAAGGGTTCTAGCCACTTTCTTAATTATTGGTTTTGTTATCACATTTATCATTGGAGGTATTTTTCTTTTAAGGAGTTCTATTAATTTTACTTCAAACGGACAATCAAAACAAGTAAGTGGATTACTTATTGGATTAGCAATTATAGGTATAGGAACAATAATAACTTTATTGGGTTATTTTATAAATAGAGTTAAAGAATATGCTATAACTAAAAAAAGGGTTATAATAAAATCAGGAATAATAGGAACTGATTTCAAATCTGTTTATTTTGACCAAATTAAAAATGTAATTGTGGATGTAGGGATAATAGGTAAAATTTTCAATGTAGGTTCTGTAAAAATAGATGTAGGAAAAACAGCAACTTCCTCTGCAGGATCATATCGTACTAGGAGAGGGATACAAATTGGAGGAAGAACTAGAACAAGAACAGTTTATGATACCTTATTGTATATAGATCAACCTTATGAAGTTTTCAAATATCTTCAAAAATCATTAAGTAGAAGAAAAGAAAGTTTATATTCTGGAAGAGCAGATAGAGAGTCAAATCCTGAAAATTACAAATAATATAGGGATATTTTACTCTTTAATCACCATAAGCTTTATTAATTGAATTTTGTTCTCTATATATAGCCCACCATAGCTCAATGGCTAGAGCGTACGGCTGTAGATAAATTCACTATTAGACTATATGGTTTTGAACCTTAGGATGAATAATAGTCAGCTGATACCGTAAGGTTCCTGGTTCGAGTCCGGGTGGTGGGACTTTTTTTAATTGATTCATAGGAAATTTTATATATCTTGGATACTAAATATTTATATATCACAGTAAAAGATTTATTGGGGTGATTGTTGATGGTTGAACAGCTTTTTAAAATAAGAGTTAATTCTAGTGAAATAAACAAGGATAAAGGTTTTGATGTTTTAGAACAGTCTGGTTTATCTATTATTTGTTTAGCAGATGAGGAATATGTTATTTCTGGACAAGCAGTTAAAAAACTTAGAGAAAATGAAGTGATGTTTGATATTTTAGAGATCAACGGAGCAGATGTTCAAAGTGCCAACAAAAGTAAGAATTGAAGTTTATATTCCTAGTTGGTATAATCCTGATGAAAGTGGTGAAATTAAACCTATAGAATCTAGAAAGAAAAGACAAGTTAAGAATGAGATAATTAAAAAGTATGGAGCTATTTCTATGCATAATGCAACAATTGAAGGTATATGGGTAGATAAGACTGAGGAAAAATCTTATTATGACTTATGTAGGAAATATGAGGTTTGTATAGACCCTAAGCAGGATTTGCTAAAGGAGTTAGAGCAGTGGAAAGAAGAATTACAAGAGCTATTTAAACAAATTGAGGTATTTATTGTATATTATGAGGTTGAAAAAGTTTAAAATTGACTAATTTCATGTAGGAAAAGTTAAATATAGTGGTTTCTTAGTTTATTTTAGGTATATTTAAGTTTAAAACTTTAAGGAGAGTGTTTAATATGGAAGGATATTGTATGAAATGTAAGAAAAAACAAGAGATGGAAGGAGTAAAATCCTCAAAGACAAAGAGAGGAACAACAATGAACAAGGGTAAGTGTACTAAGTGTGGATGTAATATGTGTTGTATAAGTAAATAAGTAAAGAGAGTGATAGGAGTATAAGAATGAAGATTATAACTAGTACAACCTCTGAAATACCAGGGGAGGAGATTGTTTCTATTTTAGGTGTTGTAAAAGGAAATACAATAAGAGCAAAAAATCTTGGTTTGGATATAGGTGCAGGGTTTAAGAGTCTTATAGGTGGGGAGATTAAGAGTTATACAGATATGACTTCTCAGGCAAGAGATGAGGCTTTTAATAGAATGGTTAATGAAGCTGTTAAACTTTCAGCTGATGCTGTGGTTAATGTTAGGTTTGCAACTTCTATGGTAATGCGTGGGGCTGCTGAGATGTTGGCTTATGGGACTGCTGTTAAGTTAAAATGAGTAAGTTGTAAAGGTTATCAAATTTTTGACAAAATTTGGTTGAATTTGTTATAAGGTCTTTGTTTCCTATTGCTAACTATCAATAGACAATAGTTTCTATTACTAATAGAAACCTTTATAAATAAGGGGGATTTAGCTATATTATGATTAGAAAAGAAGTATTAAAAGAAGTAATAGAATCACAAAGAAAATGGATTTCAAAATTTAAAATAGGGATAATTAGAGAAAAATTCAAAGAAATTCAATTAAAAAAATCATTTACATTAGTAATTTCTGGAATAAGAAGATGTGGTAAAAGTACACTTTTAAGTCAAGTCTTAAAAAAACAAAGTAAGTTTTATTATTTAAATCTGGAAGATCCTAGATTAGATGGATTTGAATTAAGTGATTTTAACCGAACTGATGAATTATTTAAGGAGTTATATGGTGCAAATGGAGTCTATTTTTTTGATGAAATTCAAAATATCCCAAAATGGGAGAAGTTTATTAGATACTTAACAGATAACAACGCAGAAGTTATGATAACTGGGTCAAATGCTTCTTTATTAAGCAGAGAACTAGGAACCAAATTAACAGGAAGACATTTAAGAATAGAATTGTTTCCTTTTTCATATAGAGAGTTTTTAAATCTCCTTAAATTAAAACCCTCTAAAAAATCTTATAATAAATTTTTATTTGATGGGGGATTTCCAGAATTCTTAAAAGATAAAGATCCTGCAATTCTTAATGAATTATTAAATGATGTTATTATGAGAGACATAGCTGTAAAGTTTGGAATTAAAAATACTCAAATCTTAAAAAAGACTGCAA
>CBFCXS010000028.1:0-7570 GCA_965602085.1 Candidatus Woesearchaeota archaeon | reverse complement strand
AAAAGAAGAATATCCAAGTTCTTCAATTTCTTCATCTGATAAAATACCATCTTCAAAATCATCCTCAAAATCTATATGCTCATCGGAACTGACAAATTCTGAATTATCCATGATTACATAATCCTTTCAATTCTTCAGGTGAAAAATCATCTGCATACAGTATCATAATACAATCAGAACAAACACCATGAGTCAATTGCAAATGTGATTCAGGATCACTAGTTGGTGTTATTCCCATATCCTTTTGACAATTGCTACAAATTCTTTTCATATAATAGGATGTTTTCATACCCATATCATATAGCAATACCTATGCCAAATAATTAAATCAAAGGATAAATTTTTTTATATTATAAATACAGTATGTTAGGAATTATGTAGGGAGAAGGGGTATATCAGATGAAGTGACAAAATTCCGTAAAACGTCAATTTACTGACAATATTTGTCAGTTCATATATGGAATTCTTCTCTTTCAATGAATTCTGATTTTCGAAAATATTTATTAAAGAATTTAGGTGACATATAATGACAACATTTTTTGAATGATTCTGATTTGACAGAATAACAGTAACGGTTATCATCTAAGATATATTGATATGCTCTGCCTTTGATACAAAATGGAAATGGATACTTTCCTTTGTTTACAGTAAGGTATCCGGTTTTTTTGGCAATAGCAAGCTTCATTTTTCTATTTTTTGCATTTCTGTAATTCTTTTTATTTGAGTTGATTTTTCTGGATTGGGTTCAGGTACAGTTGCAGTATGTGTAAGTTCTTCAGAGTAAGCACTATGATTTTGATCAGTATCACTTGCTGTTGCAACAAAGTAATATGTTTTGCCAAGTTCTAAATCAGATATGGTAAATTCACAGCATTCAGATTTAAATGGATCATAGGGTTCAGGACATAAGACATTTCTTCCAGCAGGATTCAGACTTATTTTATAGGTCTTCACAGGATTGTCTACCCTATTAACATAATCACCTGCTGTTTCACTTTTATATATGGTATAGTCTTTCAAATCTGGTTCCGTATTGGCATCCCATGCTAAAGTTACTGTAGCACTTTGAGCAAATGCTGAAGATGATCCAAATATAATTAAAGATATCAAAAGAAATCCATAATAAATTATTGCAAATATAGTTGAAAATAATTTTCTATTCATAGTTATTTCCTCTCACTAGTAATCATTAAATTTGTTGGTGGTGGTGGAGTAGGATCATCATTTAATAAAGTTGGTGGTGGTGGAGAATCTTCAGTTACTACAGGTGGTACATGAGGTACTGAAGGAAGCTCAACCACATTTCCATCTTCATCTATTACTGTTACTACCAACATACCATCATCATCAGTTTGTCCAAAAGAAATTCCAAATACTAAAATTAATGACAAAATTATTGCTGTTCTCATATTTCCTCCTTACCCCATCAAGCCAGCACCAATGAGTATATCCATCCCCCTTTCCAAGTCTTCTTTACTTGCAGGTTTTTTGAAATACATTCTTACAAGAGTTTCCCCTCTTTCTGATAAATCGTATTGCCCCCCTTCCATTATACCAATATGCACTAACTCATTCATGATTTGAATTGCTTTTAGAAAACAAAATTGATCATGAGTAAATTCTTTAAGAAGTTCTTCGTTTGTTGATTCGCCTTCTAATTTTACTGCAATATCATTCATCATCTGAACAGCAGTATCTACAGTCAAATCATGCATTGTATTCCCCTTCTTCAATAACTTTTTCTAGTCTTATTATCGTTTTTTCCAAGTCCATAATTTTATCTATAAGTTGATCAATGAATTTCTCCTTGTCTCTTAGATTATCTTCTAATGCTCTGTAGATTGTATGTTCGGTTTCAGTATTCATTATCTGCTTTATGTAGAGATTTCAAATTCGTTTTGTTTAAAGAATTCATAATTATTTACTTTTGCTTCTACATCTACATCTACTACTAAATCTTTTTTGTTTGGACATTTATAGGGTATTCTTTCTAAAGACTTGATCTTTCTGTTTTTATAAAATACACGTTTTGAAAAAAAGCTTGTATCTATATATCCTTGTCTTAAATCACAATTTATACATATTCTAGGACTTTTTACAATATGCATTATTTGAATAAGATCATCTTCATCCCCACTTACATTTGGAATTCTTGAACCCGGAACTGCATGAACTTGATCCAAGCTTGATCTTCTTATTTTTTTCCATCTATGTTTCATATGACTAAATCTGAAGAATTCGGTAATTTATTTGGATATTCAAATTCATTATCTGCTGCTGCAAGTTCAACTAATCCTTTAGTCATTGCATCTATTATTTTTTGTAATCCTTGACCATAAGTTAAATTATGCTTATCGGCATATCTTTGTATGGCTTTTTCTTCTTCTTTATTAAATGCTATCTCCATTTACTTCTCCTTGCATCTCACACAATACTCTCCTATGAAATTTGCAGTACCACATATGGGGCAAATATACGTTTGTTGGTTCTTAATCATTTCCGTAAATTGCCCCAAAATGGTATTTGTTAGTTGTTCTGGTTCCATGCTAATCTCTCTTGATCCTTCAACTATTTTGATAATCAGTTCTTTAAGATTATCACCTATTTCAATTTCAATTTTCATTTCATTAATATCATATTACATATATAGGAAGTCATAAAGAACATTATCAAACCAGAAAGTAGCACAAGCATAATTACTTTTACAGTTTTCATGATTCATTAAATGCATGAGTACTGCCCTCCTACAATTACAATACTCATGCAGATTGTTTTACGGAGTTGTAGGAGGTGTGCTTTGAGCAGTTTTAATGATTTGCTGCAAAGCTGAAATAGCCGTTCCCAATTCATCAACAGTACGAGCAAGATCAGCTTCAGCTATCTTCTTTGAACCAACTGCTCTTGGCAAAATAGCTTCTGCCAAAAACGCTTGACTGATTAGATTCAATGAATGCTGATTAGCAGCAGCATTAAGTGCTGCCAATGATCCAGCTTGTGCAATTCCTGATGCAGTAGCATTAGCAATTACTTTGAAGTTTGAGTTAGCAACATCTGCTACGATTGTTTCATCTAATGGCATTTTAATTCTCCTTCTTCATATTCTCAAGAGTTTTCTCACTTTCTTTGATGATTGCCATTAAAGACTTCTCATGTTCTTTTACAAGATTAGATAATTGGTCTTGATAATGACCAACTGTATCATTTAAAGTCTTTGTATGTACGGCTATCATTTTTTCAAGAGAGTCTTGATACTGTTTTATGTATTTTTCCATAATTAATCTCCCCTGCCAGTTTATTTTTTTTTTATTTACACCATCTACATCTGCATAAGCATCACCTCCTTATTTCATTTTAAATTTCCATCTCATCTTCCGATATAAAATCTTTTAATGGATAGGAAAGGAAGGGAGAGATTTTTTTTGTATGACGTGAAATCAAATTCTCCATTTTACGTTGTTTCATTCTTTCTGATTCATAGGGTTCTGGAAGATATTTCTTTCTTCCTTTAAAAAGCTCAACTTGAATTCTTCTGTAAGATATATCAGATAAAGGAATGCTTTTCAACACGTCTATAATTATATTTGCAATCGTGTCTTCTTCTACTGGTGGACGATTGACTGAGTAATGATCATTACCTACTATTTTTTCCTCTGTTAGATTTGGGATTTTGGGAGATAACCATTCCTGTCTATACTCATCACTCATTATTCGATATTCTTCAAATTCATTCATTGTTATCTCTTTCAGGGAAGTTTTCTTTCAATATTAACATAGCATAATCAGCTATTTCTTCTTGGAGTGCATCCCCTTTTTCTTGTGGCAATCCGATTTCATCAAATATCCTTAATCCCTTCTCAAGATCATCAGCTAATTCTTCTTGTGCTTTTTCAAGAGTCAATTTGGTATCCAATATGTTGCTGGCTTTATCAACTACCCCCGATACTCCATCAGATACCGATTTTTTGGCTTTATTTAATGTCTGTTTCCATCTTCTCAAGGACATGAATACCTCCTTTACAATTTAGGTTTGCTTGCTGCAATAATTCCTGCTCTTGCAGCATTGACTGCATCAGCTATGACCTCAAATGTGTCTTCGTTCTCATCTGCCCAATCAGTGGTAGTAACTAGACAAGCTTTCACCGTAAGAACATCAGGATCACTCATCCCCCTGATTAGATTGGGATAGTTTTTGCTTTCAATTTCAAATGGATGGTATACAGCATTCTTTTTATATTTTATCTTCTTGAGTGCTCCAAAGTCCAACTCTACTAATTTGAATTTCTTCTTTTGAGAGTTGGCTTGTTTGAAGTACTTGTCTCCCATCCCTGTCACAGAGAAAAACATATCTATATCCCCTGCTTCAAGTGCTGCAATGGCCCTTGTTCCCTGAACTGGAACAGTTTCCACCTTTTGCAATTGCTTTACTGCCTTTGTCCATACGTCCCATGTTAAAGCACTTCCCCCTGTAGGCTTGCCAATTCCTACTTTCTTTCCCTCTTTAATATCAGAGAATTCATCAATGCTACTATCCCACATGGTAAGTGCATGAATAACTTCATCATGTAGAAAACCTACTATCAGAATATTTTGATTATCAGCATCAATTACAGCATCAAACTGTACCATTGCTGCCTGAATTTCACCTGCCAATAGCCGTTTAATATTGATACGACTACCCCCAGGTTTTGCTTCCAATTTGACTCCCCAAGACTTTGTTTGTTGTGCAATTTTGGGGAATGCTTTTGTTGTGTAAAAGCCCTTTGATGAACCTGTACCGACTATAATAGTTTCTTTTGCAAAAGATACACCAATGGACAATCCCAATACAACTAGAGCAATCAACATTTTCTTTAACATTTTACGTTCTCCTTTCTGATTTTTGTGTGAACCTTGTTTTAATTCCCCTTACCAGTACTGGAAATGTTGCTACAATAAATACTACACATGGAATAATGATCCCCCATTGTCCATGTCTTAAGGCACTATAGATTATAAATGGAGTAGCTATCACTCCCAATGTAACTCCTACAGATTCTCTCCATCCGTCATATTTGACGATTAACCATATAGCAGGACATACAAAAAGAATAATACAAATTTGAGCAAATACGCTGATTAACATTTTTTAATCACCATTCCCTTTCCTCCATGCTGAAGATAACTGAATTCTCCTTTAGTTGTTTATACTTCTCTTTCATTGCCACATATAAATCACGATTTCTTTTAGAATCATTCCTTACTTCATTTCTTTCCTTAAGTATTTTATCTCTATCTTTCAATGCTAAATCCAATTCTTTTAATGCAATATTTTTTTCTTGTATTGCTTTTTTTCTTAGATCATTTAGACTGTCCATTCTATCATCAAGTGCTTTTATATATTTACAATCTTCACAAATAGCATCATTACAAATTTCTCCATTATAAGCAAAATCTTTTAAAGCATTTTCCATATCATGGAATGAATATCTATATGTTTCAAACATTCTGTCCATGAAAGCTTCAATCAAATCAGAATCTATGTGTTTCTTCCACATTATTCTTCTTCTTCCTGAATATTCATCAAGGTAGTTACCATCTTAACAATATTTTTAGCTGATATTTGCATCTTTTTAATATCAGTTGAATTAAATATAAATTTAGCTTCTTTTTTGATATTCATGAGACATTCTATTTCAGAATATTCTTCTTTTTTTGAAGGAATAGTAGCTAAAAGATTTTCTGTTAATTGTATCAAATCTCTAGCCCTACGTGGTGACATATTATTGATATATACCCATGAGCTTCTTTTAACTACTTCGGGAAATCTGCCATGAACAGTATGATAGGCATTTTTATATTCAGCAATAATTTCATCTGTTGTCATAATCCATAAACTCCTATCTTATATTGGGTTTGATTGCAAGTAGGACATTTATCATTTATCAACCAGTAATTTGTATGATATTTATTGAGAAGTATTTGTTTGATTAGGTCTCCATGACAAGGTTTAGGAGCACAATAACAAATAAGATTCATTTGTTGTTTGGGATGAGTTAGAAGAAGGTTTTCAAGTCTTTGAAGTTCTAACATATAAGGATATTTTCTTTTTTGAATAGCACTAATCAACATATAACCATATCTTTGAATAGCTATTTCCCTTGTTTGGTGTTCAGTTATTTTGAATGGATTCGAAAGAACAGATGGTCTTCCTATATAGATACCATCTTGATTCCATTTGTTCTTATTTCTGACATTAATCTCCATAAAATGCTCCGTTGAAATAATATTCCAAGTAAAAGTTGAAATATTTTAAGTAAAATATAAAATGAAAAAATTATATAACAGAATAACTCAGGTAAAATTGTTTTGCCATATATATTCACTTCCAACCAAATTATTAATGGAACTATCGAAAAACTGATTTTCACTTTATATGAAATTCCTCATCTACAATAAATGGTTGTAGGTTATCTAAAGGATGTTTGAATGTTTCTTTGTGTTTTCCATTTTCATCCCATCTTTGTTGAGTGTTTATAATTTGATTTAATTGTTCCATTAGAGAAAGTGTGGCATCTCTATCAGGTAGAATAAAGTGAGTAATACTATTTTCAAATCTAATACCAATCATGATTTGAATAGCATCATTTCTTGTAAATGTCCATTTATCCAAAAACTTCTTTCTGATTCCATCAATTTCACCTTCCAGCATCTCTATGATTGTCATTATGGCCCTTTCATGCTTAAAAGCTACCTAATGTTGATCTAACACCTTACGAATCTGTATAAGCATATTAATAACATTAAAAGGTTTGGATATAAATTGTTTTGCTCCTAAGTGAATCACTTTTTTTGATTCGTTATCAGAAAATCCACTTGTCATAATAATTTTTATTTTAGGATTTAATTTAATGAAGGTTTCAAGGCATTTTATTCCACCCATACCCGGCATTATGATATCTAATAATACTAATTGAATATTATTATTATTTTTTTTATAAGTTTTTAAAGCTTCTTCTGCACTATAACAAGAAATTACTTTATAGCCTTCTTTCGTTAATGATAAACTAGTGACAGAATTAACTTCAGGTTCATCATCAACTACTAAAATTGTTTCATTGCCACCTTTTATTTCGATATCATTCATGATTTTTTTTTATTTCATACTTTTTTTTGGTGCTAGGAAAATAAATCTCAAAAATAGTTCCTATCTCTAATTCACTGTAACATATTATATAGCCCGAATGATTTTTAACGATTTCATATACCATTGCTAGGCCAAGACCTGTTCCCTTACCTATTTCTTTAGTAGTAAAGAATGGATCGAAAATAAAATCTAATTTTTTTTCTTCGATACCACTTCCACTATCACTAACAGTAAGTAATACATAACTTCCTTTTTTAGGATAAGTACTGGTATGACTATGTATCATATCTTTTTTTATAAATTGTTTTGGAGTCTCTATAGTTTTAGTGGATATTATTATTTTTCCCCCTTCAACCATAGCATCTTTAGCATTGATAGCTAAATTCATTATAATCTGCTCAATTTGCCCTGGGTCTCCCTCAATTACTTGAGGTGTTTCAGCCACTT
>CBFCXS010000027.1:0-7657 GCA_965602085.1 Candidatus Woesearchaeota archaeon | reverse complement strand
TGAGGATATCTTTTCTTTAACTTAGAAATATTTTCATCCAAAAGTTCTTGGAAATCCCAACCAAAAAAGTTACAAATCATAGCAACATACCACAAAGTATCCCCTATATTTTCTCTTATTCCTTCTTTCTGGTCATTTTTGTGAATAAAAGTTTTCTTAATACAAGAAGCAACATCACCAGCCTCACCAGTAATGCCCAATCCCCAAGTTAATATCTCATGCTCTTTGGTCTCAAACTTTTTAGCAGTCAACTTACAAAGCTCCTGATATTCTTTTAACCCATGTCCTTCCATAACATTAACAAATTATCCAAGATTTATAAGCATTATCAAACCTCAAAGCAACATTTATAAACCAATATTATCACTTCTATATCGGTGATTTATGGCTCTAATTAACAAAATATTCATCAAGAATTTCAAATCTTTCGGTAAACCCACAGAACTAATATTTGGGAATAGGTTCAACACTGTTATAGGACCAAATGGCTCAGGAAAGTCAAATATTTTCGACGCATTCTGTTTTGTTTTCGGAGAACTTTCAGCTAAATCTATGAGAGCACAAAAAGCAGCTAATCTAATATTCAACGGAGGAAAATTAGGCTCACCTTCAAAAGAAGCAGAAGTATCTATTTTCTTTGATAATAAAGAAAAAGAATTCCCAACAGAAGAGCCAGAATTAAAAATAACAAGAGTAATTAGACAAACAGGACAATCTATATACAAAATAAACAATGAAAAAAGAACAAGACAGCAAATTCTAGAAATTTTATCAAAGGCACAAATAAATCCAGACGGACACAATATAGTTTTACAAGGAGACATAGTTCAATTAACAGAAATGAAGCCAGATGAAAGAAGAGAATTAGTAGAAGGCATAGCAGGAATCTCAGTTTATGAAACAAAAAAACATCAAGCTATGAATGAATTAAATAGAGTTGACCTAAAAATAAATGAAGCAAACATAATCCTAACAGAAAGGGGCTCATACCTTAGAGAATTAAAAAAAGAAAGAGATCAAGCTCAAAAATTCAAAGAATATGAAACAAAAATAAAAGAAAATAAAGCTACACACCTATACATGCAAATAAAAGAAAAAACTCAAAGCAAAGAATCAATAGAGTCGCAAAAAGCTCACATACAAAAACAACTAGACAAAATAGATGATAAAATTAAAGATGCAGCAAAAATAATTACAGAAAAGAAACAGCAAATAACAAAAACAAACAATGAAATTGAAGAGAAAGGAGAAAAAACTCAAAGCAACTTACAAAAAGGAATTGAAGATTTAAGTACAAATGTAGTAAGAAATGCAACAAGAGCAGACACACTAAAATCAGAAATAAATAAAATCAAAGAAAGAAAAGCCCAATTAAAAAAAGACTTAGAGGAAATGAATAATAAAATACTTTCACAAAACAAACATAAAGAAAATCTAGCAGCAAACTTAGAAAAGCTAAAGAAACAAGAAAGTTCATTAGCAAAGCAGGCAGAATCAACAAAAACAGAAACATTCCAAGACACATTAAAGTTTGACTTAGCAATTAACAAATTAATAAATGAAAAAATACAAGGAGTTCATGGAATTGTAGCGCAATTAGGCTCAATAGACCAGAAATACTCCACAGCTCTAGCAGTAACAGCAGGAGCAAAATCAAAATCCTTAGTAGTTGACGACGACAAAGTAGCTTCAGAATGTATAAGATATTTAAAACAAAACAGATTAGGAGTAGCTACATTCATACCATTAAACAAAATAAGACCAAGAACATTCTACAATAAAGCATTACTAAAACAAAAAGGAGTTCTAGGCTTAGCATCAGATTTAATTAAATTTGATAAAAAGCATCAAAAAGCATTCGAATACATCTTTGGAAGCACAGTTATAGTTAAAGATGTAGAAACAGCAAGAAATTTAGGAATAGGCTCAGCAAGAATGGTAACTTTAGAAGGAGACCTTTTCGAACAATCTGGAATCATAGTTGGTGGTTTCAGAAGAATAAAATCATTCTTCTTCAGAACACTGCCAAAACTTTCAGGAACAAACTTAGAATCAAAATATGATAGCATAAAAACAAACATAATTCAAACACAATCTGAAATTAAAAACATAACAGACCAAGTAAATAGTATTCATCTACCAGAAAGAGAAAAAATAATACATATAGGTAAACAGCATGACAAGGAACTAACAGACTTCGAAGCAGAATTAAATGAATTAAATCCTATTATAAAAACACAAGAAGGAGAGTTAGAAAATAAGAGAAAACAAGAAACCAAATTCTACAATGAATACAAAAACTTATTCGCAAAGAGAAACAAACTATCAGAAGAAGTAAACAAATTAGAATCCAAAACTTCAACAGAGGACTTCAAAATAAAAGAATATGAAAGAAAAATAAATGATTTCTCAATTAAAAGAGCAAAAGTAACAGCAGAACTAGAAGCACTAAAATATGAATTTGAAGAATTCAAAGAAGTTAAAATAAGAAGAAATATTTCAAGAGAAGATTTAAAGGCAGAAATAATTAGATGTGAAAGAGGCCTAAGAAATATGGGTAATGTAAATCTAAAAGCCTTAGAAATTTATGATGAGATACAGCAAGAATATCAAAACCTAACACAAAAAATGGAGAAATTAAAAACAGAAAAAGAAGATGTTCTAACAATGATGCAAGAAATTGAAACAAAGAAAAAATCAATTTTCATGAAAACATTCAAAGAAATCAATGAAAACTTCAAAAAAACATTCATACAACTATCAACCAAAGGAGATGCTTATTTAGAATTAGAAAACAAAGAAGACCCTCTAGCAGGAGGAGTAGAAATAAAAGTAAGATTAGCAGGAACAAAATTCTTAGATTTAAAGTCATTATCTGGTGGAGAAAAAACAATGACAGCTATATCATTTATTTTTGCTATTCAGGAATTCCAACCAGCAGCCTTCTATTTATTAGATGAAGTAGATGCAGCCCTAGATAAAACAAACTCAGCTTTACTAGCAAAACTAATCCAGAAATATGCAGGAGAAGCTCAATACATAATGGTATCTCACAATGACAATATAATCACAGAAGCAGACCAAATATATGGAGCTTCCATGCAGAAGAATGGTATAACAAAAGTTGTTTCTTTGAAGGTTTAATCTTGCATTCTAATTACATCTACCAGAACTAAAAATACAATCAATATCAACAGTATAATCACTATAAAACCAAATGTAAAGGGTAATTCATTAACTTCTTGAGCAGTACCACCTGTAACCTGCATTATACCCAAATCACTTACTACACCAACTATAGAGAATATTACAGCTAATACAACTAAGACTAAAATCACCCTACTGTTCATATAGTTAAATAATATTCACAGATTAATAAATATATCTAAAAAAATAAGAAAAAAACAAAGTTAGTAATAACTTTGCCCTTCATCCATCATTGGTTGCTCAGGAACTTGATCATTTCCACCTAATTTCTTAAATGCAACAATCAAACCTAATATAACTAATAATGAAATTAAAACTGCGAAACCAATTTCTAAAACAGATTTAACAGATGTCCAGCTTCTACCTTCACTAACAACACTAGTCAAGTCAACACTTCTTAAAACATTATCATTTTCTTTAACATGTAAAGTGAATGTATGTTCGCCAGCAACTGGTTTGTCTTTAGGCGCAACAGTTAAAGTTAATTCTCCAGCACCATTAGGTTGAACCCTAACGAAACCAGGATTTAATGAAACATCAGCCCAAGCTTGAGTGCCTGAAACAGCTAATGAATAAACAACTTCACTATCACCTAAATTAGCTAACATCAATTTGTAAGTAACTTGTTTACCTTTTTCAACAGCTTTGCTTACAGAATCAATACTAATTATAGTATTAACTTCAGTGCTAGCAGCAGTACCTGAAACATAAACTTTAGCACTTTCTGTAACAACTTCATGGCCTCTACTGTATTCAACTTCAACATCTAAATCATATTCACCTGAAATAGCATCAGCTGGAACTGGTAAATATAACATTACAGAACCTGAAGTTTCATCATCATCTGAATCAATTTCTTCATATCCAAGTTCATCTAGATAAGCTCTTGTTGAAACACCTAAAGCTTTCAAACTTGCAGAGACTCTAATATCTTCTTCTTTTCTTGAACCCATATTCTCAAGTCTTACTTCAACACCTAAAGGCCTTCCAGCCTCAACAGTTGAAGTTGGTCTTAATATAACATCTTGGATTGACAAACTATGTCTTGCCTCACCAACTTGTAATATAATACCACTCATAACTCTTGAACCTAAAGCATTCTTAACTTCAATGTTTAAAGTATAAGCACCAGTATCAATATCTTCTGGTATGTTTAAGTGTAAATATTTAGTATAAACACCTGTAGAACCTCTCATATCAAAAATCTTTGAAGAATCTTGAATATCATCATATTCATAACCATCTACAGAAGCCTTAACTCTTACATCATCATAGTCCACTGGACTTGATAATTCAACTCTTATATCAACATCTTCTCCTCTATCAATAGCTACTTTTCCACCATCTGTTACATCAACATCATTAACTTCAATTTCATTGAATATAACAGAGCTTGTAGCAGTTGTTAAAGAAGGAATAGTTAACATACCTACTAGTAAAATCAAAAACATAAATATAGTCTTAATTTTCATTGTTAAATAACCCCCCACTACTTTAAAGTGTTATCATTATTCCGTGATAATTAGTATATAAAGCTTACTATATATTATAGAACACATGTTACTTTAGAAGTCTAAATTCACTACAACCAGTAATAAAACTGGGAATGTCAGGATTTGAACCTGAATCAATCGCTCTGGAGGCGAACACTCTACCAGGTTGAGCTACATTCCCCTAAAAAATAATATAGAATTTGGCTTTATAAAGTTTTATCTAATTACTAACAGGCTTAGCAACTTGTATTACTTTCTTAACATCTCCAGAAAAAATCTTACTTGCCCCCATAATTTCAATGCCTGCAATAGTACCTTCTTTAGTTACATCTATGATTATACCATTTGGTAATTCAATGCTTTTCCAATATTCTTTATCTTGAATTTGTACATTCAAAATATCTTCCTTTTTATCATACCACTGCATATCAATTTTAAACTAAATTAGCTTTATAAAGTTTTATCTGCCCTTAACAATATAACAGAAATCCTTATAAATAACAAATGTATTATTATCTATTAACATGAGCCCTAGTATTCCTTCGGGGGTACTAGATGATTTTATTTTCTAAAAAATGATATTTAGATATAAAAATGCCCTAATTTTCATTGATGCAGGATATTTATCTAAGCTTTCTAAATATTTTGGTAAAGGGAAATATTTAAAATTAGATATTATAAAATTTGCTAATTATCTTGCTATAAAACAAGGATTATGGTGCAAACACATTTTTTATTACACAGCACCACCTTTTCAAAGTTCAAAACCAACTAAAGCTGAAATTAAACTCAAAGCAGGATATGATTCTTTTATTGACAAATTAAGAAATAAAAGTATTACAGTAAGAGAAGGAAGATTACAAAAAATTGGAAAAAAGTTTACTCAAAAAGGTGTAGATACTTGGCTTACAATGGACTTAAATAATGAACCAATTGAGAGAAAAATTAAGAATATTATTTTGCTTACCTGTGATACAGATTTTGTACCAGTTTTGAATAAAATAAAAGAAAAACACAAAAATAAAATAATTTTATACTATTTTACAGATAGAAAAAGAAGATCAAAATTCTCTATGTCTAATTTCATACACACAGCATGTAATAAAAGTATTTTATTAACAGAAGAATATTTCAAAAGAAATCTAAAAACAAATTAATTATTTCCTCAAACCTTCCAATTTAATGATATCATTTATCTCATCCACAGAAATGCTACAACCACGCAATTTAGTGCCCCACAAAACAGCCTCTAACAACTCTTTCTCATCTTCATAACTACTAATATACTTGTCCATCAAACCTTGCTCATAAGCCAACACAAGCAACTCAGCAGACCTAAGAACACTCACCTTACCAACCTCTTTCAGAAACATCTTAAGATTATCATTATTAATCCACACCTTAGTATGTAATTTCTTGGTCAACAATTTAACTAAATTCTTAGGATTCTCAACCAACACCCTAGTACTTCTTTCATCAATTAGCAGAGCATCAGCATTAATCTCCTTAACCAGAGCTAAAGCCTCCATCTCTGCCTCCTGAAATAGTTTCAAAAAACCATCAGAAGAACTAAAAACCTTATTAGCAAAACTCATTATCCTATTGGTCTTAACCTTCAAATCAGAATCATAAACCTTCAAAATACCCCTCTTGATATAATCCGCAATTATTATAGCTTCAAATTTGAACTTCTTGCCTTTAATTGGCCTGTCAACTAATTCATACTTTACAATAGGAGTAATGTAAAATTCACCACCAAATTTCTTCTTTAAGGATTCAAGTATCCAAAGAGAATTATTTAATATCAAACCAATTATTGTCCCTGTATCAAACACCAAACTCTTCATGAAAAAATCCTCCTAGCAATCTTCAGACGCATCTTAGCACTCATTGTAATATTCAGAGGAACATCAGCTATTCCAGTATCACCTATATAATCCATCAACTCCCATGCAGAAACTCCCAACAACTCAGCAGTCTTACCAACAGAGATACCATGCTCATGAAGTCTTGAAGCTTTAGAAATCTTAGCCTTATTCATAACATCAATTATATATTTCCTAAATTTCTTACCCAACCTATCAATTACCTGTAATAAAGAATGTATACTATGCTCATAACTTTCCACATCATCCTGTTCTAAAGACCTTTTAGCATTAGTTAACTCATTTATAGTATTTCTCTGAAACATATCCCAATCTTTATACTTCCTATATCTAATTCTCTCAAAAATTTTAGCTAGGGAATATATTATAACAGCAATAGAAATTGAATATTCATCTTGTAGAACAGAAGCATTATGGATTACATTATCACTTAAGTCTTTCAAACCACCCATATCTTCTTTTCTTATAGCAATCAAACTCTTCTTCAAAACAGCCAATATATCTTTCTTAACTTTCTCTTCCAAAAACAAACACCTCTTAAATATTGAATTATACAATAAACTATATAAATTTTTACTTTAGAATATTTACAAAAAACACACTTATATGAAACTAAATATTTATTTTACAGTTAAGTGGTTTTACATTAAATTGGCCTAAATATTCACCAGTTCTTGGTTCATAAACAAAATGTTCTGGAGTTGGCATTTTTCTTAGAACTGGTATATTATAACCTTCACAGGGAACATCAATTTTCCGTGCAATTTCTGGACTGAAAATATCCCTTATAGAACGCCATTCAATTGCATTTGTTCTCAAGTCACCAAATTCAAGAGTTTTTCCTGACATAATCGCATCTATAACTGATCTAGGCATAGGTCTTTCTTGATAATTTTCAAAAAATTCCATTATTTCCTTTAAATCAATTGCCATAACAAAATTAAAATTAATCAATACTTTATAAAACCTTCGCAATTACATAAATCCTTATAAATAAAACCAACCAACCAACAATAATGAAAGAATTTCTCTTCCCTTATGAACAAGTAAGACCTATTCAAGAAGCATTAA
>CBFCXS010000026.1:0-7795 GCA_965602085.1 Candidatus Woesearchaeota archaeon | reverse complement strand
ATTGAATATGGTGAGAAAGGTGAGAAACATCATGTATTAACTCCTTCTAGTTTTCTTAAGAAAGTTATTAATGAGTGTAAAAAAAGAAAATTAAATGTTACTTTGATTAATGAGAGTCCTGATCCTGTTGGTGATAGTTTGAAAGCTCTTAAGATGGTTTAGTAATCTTTGCTATAAAGAAACCTTCTGTGTCATAATATTGCGGCCAAAGTTTTAGATATTTTTTTGAAGATGATTTTAATTTTAGAGGAATTTTTTGTAATTTAGCATCTGTTTTATCTAATAAGTAATCTATAACTTCTTCATCTTCTTCTGGTTCTAATGAGCAAGTTGAATAAACTAAAGTTCCTTTTGGATTTAACATTTTGTATGCTTTTAGAATTAATTGTTTTTGTATGTTTGAAATAGTGTTTACTAATTTTAATGACCACATTCTAAGAGTGTTAGCAGAATGTTTTGTTACTCCACGAATTGTTCCTGATGCTGAGCAAGGTGCATCTAATAAAATTTTATTGTATGAACCTTTTAAATTTCTTGCATCCATAATTGTTGTTATTGTATTTGTCACTCCACACCTCTGCAAGTTTGCTGATAAAGAAGTAATTCTTCTGTAGTTTTTATCATTTGCAATTATTAGTCCTTTGTTTTTCATTAATTGAGCCATGTGAGTTGTTTTTGACCCTGGAGCTGCTGCCATATCCAAGACTATACCTTTTGGTTCTAAGACTAAAGATGGTAAAAGTGATGCTGCTTCTTGAACATAAATATAACCTAACTGATGTTCTATTAAGTGACCTATATCTCTTCTTTCACCTTCAATCCAGAAAGATTCTTTTGACCAGGGTATTTGTGTAAGTTTCCAATTTTTTAATCTTGGTTTTAATTTGTTTACTGGAATTTTTAATGTGTTAATTCTTATTGCTCTTCTTAGAAATTTGTTTGCACATTCTTCATACTCTTTGAAATCTGTAAGTTTAGAAATTCTTCTTTTAAATTCTTCTGGGAATTTTAGTTTCATTTTCTGGATGCTTTTTCAAGAATATTAACTATTTCCTCGCTTGCTTTTTTAATTTTGTTTTCAAACATTTTTGGTGTTTTTACTGTTTTTCCTTCTTTTAATAAATGCATTGGCCTTTTTGGTGAAACAAATAACATACTTCCTGCATATTTTCCATTTATTACCATGCTTCTTATTTCAAAAAATTTATTTTTGAACAAAGGAAATGGCTCTATAAGTTCTTCAATAATATATTCTTCTCTTACTCTAAAATTCTTAGGTATTTCATTATAGGAGTGGAACACATAAACTCCATGACTTTTTTGATTTTTTCTGGGTTTTAAAACAAAACCATTGTCAAATAATTTTTGATTCTTTTCTAATATTTTTTTAATGTGTTTTTTATTTTTTATTCTAAAATATTTTGGAACTTTTATATTAGTAAATTTTTTAACTAACTTTTTAGTCTTAATTTTATCTAAAGTTAGTTTTGAAATAGATTTTGGATTAATAACTTTTATACCTGCTTTTTCTTGGGCTATTAATCTTCCAGCAGCAACCCTTAAAATGATATTAGGTATTAATTTTTCATTTTTATTATTAATTAAATAACCACTACCTCTTTTCATATTTGATATGTTTTTTTTATAAGGACAAAATGTTATTTTCCCTTTGAAGTATTTTTCAAATTTCTTGGAAATAATTGATTTATCCCATCTCCTCTTTGAAATTACAGCCATAGATTTATACTTTTTATTTAATAATTTACATAATTCTTTTATAGGTCTACAATTTTTGTATACTTTCAAATATTCTTTTAGAACTCCTGGAGAAGAATTTGCCTCTATAAAATATATATCCTTGTTTTTATCAATAAAGAGATCTAGGGCTGCAAATTCATAATTCATATTAATCCTTTGATAGCCTGATATAATTTGTTATAATATTTAATTCTCAATTTGGGTGCGTCATCATAATACATCATTCCTGGTTTAGAATTTAATTCAATTAACCAAGGTTTATTATTTTCATCCATAGCAAAATCTGTTGAATAAATTCTTGGGCCATAATGTTTGAAGTGAGAATCAATTTTTTTAATTCTCTTTAAAATTGAGGAAGGAATTTCATCATTTCTTATGAATATTTTTTTAGCTCCCAAGTAAGCATTACATAATATATTTTTATATTTTGGAACTCTGATGTAAGCATGATTAATTTTTCCGTCTATTATAATAACTCTTAAGTCATGTGTTTTTTTTACATCTAAAACCCCATTGGATGAATCAACAAATTCCTGTACAATTGTATCTTTTTTAATACCATTTCTTAATTTGTTTTTGTTTAAGATTACAATTCCTCTACCATTTGATCCAAATCTTGGTTTTAGAACAACTTTTTTAGATTTAACATAATGAATTATTCTTTGTAGTTCATAAAAATCATTTACCATAAAAGTTTTTGGTGATAATTCTGGAAAAATATTATATGTTAATAATTTATCATCACATACTTGTTCTAATTCTAAGTGATTTATTGTTGGTAAATTAATTATTTTTTGCATTTTTCTACACTCTTCTACTATACCCCTTGTTTTTCCATGATAATAAAATAAATTTACTCTTTTATCTTTAACTTGTTTCCATCTTCCTTCCTCAAATGTCCAAGCTTTTCTTAGTTTTCTTGACCTTTTGTTATAATATTCATATCTAGAAAGATAAGCTTGACAATTATGTTTTATTCCTGTTTTTAATAATAATGAGAATACTTCGTTTCTTTTTTCATTAGCAAATGGAGCACCTCTATTAAATTTTATAAAGGACTGAATAAACACTGAATCCATAAAAAGAGAGCTTAGATTTACCTATAAAAGGTTTTTGGGTGCAAAATATAGGGGTTTGAGAGGGATAGAAAGCTTTATAAATTAAATAACTACTGTAATGTGGTGAAAAATGCCTGAAAATGAAGATAACCAGAATGGAAAACCTAAAGGAATAGATTGGAAATCATTGATTCCAGAATCTAATTCTGAAGTAGCTAGTAAGACTTCTAAAACTGTTGATAATACCCCTCAAATACATAATGAGACTCCTGAAACTGTTGAAATTAGAGGGCAAGTTTTAGGTATACCTAAAACACAAGAGGGAAGGGATATTTCAGATTTAGATACACATGTTATGAAAAAACCTATTCTTTTACCTGTAGATAATAAGATAAGTAAGAGGAGTAGGGACACAGTTGTTGGTTCTAGTGACATGGGTGAATTAATAACTATGACTTTTGATACAGATGATCCAGGATGGAATATAAGAAAAGACAGAGTTGAAGAGGGTGAAAGACCTATTGTTAGAGGAATTGATAGAAGTAAGGGTATGTGGAGTGAAGAAAAGCATGGTCCTTTAGATGAAAAAATAAGAGAAACTTATAGAGAGACTATTAAAGGGTTAACTGGTAACGCTCAAAAGAAAATAATTGGAATGTTGAATAGACGTGGACCAAGTAGAGTTACAAATGAAAATGGATATGGAGTTCTATATAGTCGAAAGGAGAGAGGCAAAAGATTAGTAGAGGATGAGAATAATGTTAGAATTCCTTTAATAGGAAGTAATGGACTCTATGATATAATTGGTGCAAGTGAGAATAGTTTAGTATTTGGAGTACATGGTGTTTGTGAAAAAGCTCATTTAAGTTTTACACCTTTTGTACGTGAAAAAAGAACTGTTCAAAATCTTTTAAGTCTCTATAGAGAGCTAATTCTAAAAGGTTATTTTTCACAACTTAGTGGAATTAGTAATCTTTCTGAGAAAGAGATTGATAAAGTTCTGCCTACTAGAAATGAAATAGAGAAGGCTACAGTTAGAGAGGCTATAAGACATCTATCAAGAGACCTAAAAAGAACAGCTATTGATGATTATTTAGAACAAGCAGCCTTTGATATTGAAGAAGAAAGAAAGAAATTAATTTTTGATAATACTCGTGAGGAAGAATATTCTGAGACTGAAGAACTGAGTGAAGAAGACAAAGTTAGGGCTAAAAAGATTAGAGGAAAAACAGAATATAAATTTAATGTTCTTCATCAAGAAACTTTAAGACTTGAAGTTCGTGCTGCTTTAGGCTTAAGACCAGATGAAAATATATTTGAAAATAATGAATTTGTAATGAAAATGATGTTAGAAGAGCCAAAAAGAGAGAGTGATGTTGAACTTTATACTAGAGAGTTAGTATTAAATCTATTCCTTAGTTACTTCCAAGAGGAATGCCACTTTGAGAAAGAGGTAGAAAAACCTGCATTAGCAGAAGCAAGACTTTCAACATTAAAAACTACAGGAGGAAGACCCTTATTTATTTTCCCTCGTTACAAAGCAGAAATTAAAAAAGAAGCAGTAGCAAGAGAGAAATCTTATAAATGGACATTGAGAGAATTCCTAATCCCTGTAGCAAAAACATTAGAAACCTTATGTGATATTTGTCCTGGATTTGTACATCGTGATATTAAACCTGATAATTTTATTTTTACAAAAGATGGTGTTAAGATGCTTGATTTTGGAGCTGCTAAGATTGAACAAGGTTCAAGGGATTCTACATTATCTGTAGTAGTAGGAACTGCTAACTATATGTCACCAGAACAAACACTTGATATGTTCCATAATGTTGAAAAAGCAGAACTTGATTTTAGAAGTGATATATCTTCACTAGGAAAAACACTTAATTATTTTTTAATAGGAGAAGAACCTTATCCTAAAGGTGGTAACAATATTGAAATAATGAATGGTATAAGAGATAAGGTAAAACCCTTTGCTCCTTTAAATAAAAGATATGAACATGTATTCTCTAAAGACCTAACAACTTTCTTAGCTAGACATAGCTCAACTAGAGGTTTAACTGAAGAATATAAAGGCCTTTATTGGACACAAGGACTTGTTGCATGGATGTGTCAATATAATAAAGAAGATAGACCAGATAGTTATGCAAAAATTTATGAGGATGCTGATGCAATTTTGAGAGGAGAAGTTCCTACACATTTATCAAAACACTTGGAAGACAAAAAGATAAAATATAAGGATTTTGTTGGAAGAGCTCTAGAATTAGGAGATAAACAAGAAGGAGAAAAAGAAAGGATAGCAAGAGCAGAGGAGAGAACCAAGTATAGAGGAAACATGTATGCCGGTGCAGTAGGTGCTTTACCAGGTATAGCACTTTATCAAGTAGGAAGATTAGCAGATAAGGGTATTAGAGGATTAATTGCTTTGGAAGAAAGAAGACAAAAGAAGAAACAAGAAAAAAAGAAATAACTTTATAAATTAATTTTTCTTAAATTTTAATATGGAATATGCAACACCAAGTTATAGGAAAAGTAAGAAAGAGAAGAGATTGAAAAGAAGATATAGAGTTTACAAGAAAGGTGGAAAGTATAGAAGCACTAAAGTAGAAAGCAAATAATTATTTTGCAAAAGTTTCTGCTACTAATATTGGAAATAGAGTTGTAACATCTCCGTGAACTTTTATTGCTTCTGCTTCTGGTAAAATTTTTCCCCAAGAGATTGCTTCTTCTGGTAATGCTCCTGCATCAGAACCATTACTTTCTTGTGCATCATTAATATATACTGCATAGTCTGCACCATTTCTAAACATATTTGCATTTAGTATATGATGTTTAATTACTCCAGAACCTAAAAGTATTAATCCTGATTTTTTTAATCCAATAGTTGAATCATTTATTTCTTTGATATCTTCAGAAACATCTATAGTAAAATCTTTTCTTTTGTATTTGAAGAAGTAAATATTATCTCCTATAGCACCATCAGTTATTGCTGGGCAGTATATTTTAATTTTATTTTTGTAAGCCCAATAACAGATACTATCTTCATTGTTAATTTTTTCACCTAGTTTCCAGATTAGTTCTGAAGGTGTGATTGTTTTTTGTTTTTGATATATTTCTTCTAATAAAGGTTGGAAGAATTCCTCAAATTTACAATATCTTGAATTTGGTACATAAATATTTCCTATTCTATTAATTCCTTTTTCTCTTAAAACTTTTCCAGATGCTCTGAAGTCTCCTAGTATGAAATCTCCTAAACATTTTATTATATCTTCTTCTATTCCACCAGCTGTTGTTACAGCTATGTTTATTTTTTTATTTTTAATTAAATACCTGAATATATCTCTTAAACCTGAAGAAACCATGTTTGAAGTGTAACCTAGATATATAGTTGCTTCATCTTTAATCATCTTATTTACTATCTCTATTGCTCTTGAGAAGTGTGAGGCTTGGAACCCTGTAGTTTTGAAACTTTTTATTATTTCTTTGTAGTCTACTCCGTTGTCGAAATTGTAACCTTTTATTGCTATTCCTTCTGGTTCTTCACTTTCTCTTAAGATATTTTTCTTTGCTATTTGTTCTTTATCCATGAGAATTTTTGTTGTAGGGATATTTATAAAGGTTTAGATAAAGATTTGTGAGATGAATTTACCTGTGTAGTAAGTTGCTATGATAACTATTATTGTTATAATTAGGTGCTCTGTGATTACTTTTTTAGGTTTGATTTTTCTTAGTTTTGCTATATAGTTGCTGAATAAAGTAATTAATAATAAACCCCAGATTATGCTGATTATAATTGCTGTTTGTAAAGGAAATAATAAAATTGGAACTATGAATGTTAAAGCAAATATAAGTTTAGAAAAGAATGTAGCATATGTTGATTCCCAAACTTGTTTTTGTTTGTGTTTTCTTTCTGATTCTTCTGAGATATGAATACCTAATGCATCTGAGAATGCATCTGCTATAGCAATAGTTAGTATACCACCAATAACTACAAGTCTTGAATGCGTGCTTGAGTAAAGACCTATAATTAAACCTAAAGTTGTTATTATACCAGAAGTTAATCCAAAACCAAATCCTTTTCTTATTGAAGTTTTCATTTTACATTTCTTTTAAAGGTTCAATCCCTAATAAGTTTAAACCATTTTCAATTACTTGTTTTATTGAATAAACTAAGTTTAATCTGAAATCTTTTAGTGATTTTTCTCCGTTTATTATTTTAGTAGTTTGGTAGAATTCATTAAATTTTGCAGCCAAATCTAATAAGTATCTTGAAACTATACTTGGTTTGTATTCAATGCCTGCTTTTTCTACAATTTGTGGGAAAAGGTTTAATGCTTTAATTATTTCAATTTCTTTTTTTGTCAGAGCAATATTTTTGAATGGTTTAACTCCTTTTGCTTTTTTTAGTAATGTGTTTGCTCTTGCGTATGTGTATTGTAGGTATGGTCCTGTTTCTCCTTCATAACTTAATATTTTATTCCAGTCAAATATAACTTCTCTATTTCTATCAACACTTAAATCTGCAAAAACTACTGCTCCAATTCCTACTTGCTTTGCAACTTTATCTTTATTTTTTAATTTAGGATTTTTCTTCTTAATTGTTTGTTTTGCTATTTTAATTGAATTGTCTAAGACATCCTGTAGGAAGATTAAATTTCCTCTTCTTGTGGACATCTTTCCTTCTTTAAGTCTTATGTGTCCGAAGCCTACATGTTCTATTTTATCTTTTATTTTAATTAATTCTAAAGCTTGTTTTAGTTGTTTGAAGTGTAGACTTTGCGGATTACCAACTACATATAGTATTTTTTCTGGTTTGTATTTCTTTAGTCTGTACAGAACTGCTGCTAAATCTCTTGCTGCATAAGTACTTGCTCCATCTGATTTTCTAACTAAAATAGGAATCATATTTTTTAAAGGTATAACTAAAGCTTCTTGGTCTATTGTTAAATATTTGTTGAATTTTTTTTCTGTAGATTTAA
>CBFCXS010000025.1:0-7848 GCA_965602085.1 Candidatus Woesearchaeota archaeon | reverse complement strand
TATTGATTATGATAAAAAAAGTATTCTTGAATATATAAAAAATAATAATTGTAATTTATTGGTTTATGAATTAGATAATAAAATAGTTGGAGCAGCAACTATAAGTTTTTGGAATATAGCAAATTGGGTTTACGTAGAAGAAATTTCGGTTGATGAAGATTATAGAAAGAGGGGTATTGCAACAGAAATCCTTGATTATATAGAAAATTTAGCTAATGGAAAGGCCATATTCCTTGTTGTTGATGAAACTGCTGAAGCTATGCATAATTTAATGAATAAAAAAAGTTATAGGAAGGAGGAAAGAAAATATATTTATTATACAAAATGAAAAGAATTCATGTTTTAATCTCTGGAAATGTAACTGGTGTGTTCTTTCGTAAGTTTGTTAAGGATAATGCTCTGAAGTTAGGTGTGAAAGGTTGGGTTAGAAATGTTGGTGACAAAGTTGAAGCGGTTTTTGAGGGTGAAAAAGTAGATGAATTAGTTTCTTTGTGTAAAAAAGGCCCTGCTGGTGCTAGTGTTTCTGATGTTGAGGTAGAAGAGGAGAAATATAAAGGTGAATTTTCTAGTTTCGAGCAAAGATAAATATTTAAACTTCTAATAAAATTATAGTTTTATGGTAGATATTCATTGGGCTGATACAACAGCTTCAACTATTATAAAAGAAAATGGAGATAAAGCCAAATATGTTTGTGCCTCTGGAGTTACCCCTTCTGGACAAGGTCATATGGGGCATTTTAGAGAGATTATAACAACAGATTTAGTTGTAAAAGCTTTAGAGAAAAAAGGCAAGAAAGCAGATTTTATTTATTCTTGGGATGATTATGATAGATTAAGAAAGATTCCAAAAGGTTTTCCTAATGAATTGAGTAAATCAATTGGTATGCCAATTGGTGCTATACCTTTTAAAAATACAACTTATGCTAGGTATTTTGAAAAAGAATTTGAAGATTCACTAGTTGGTTTGGGTTTTAATATTAAATTTATCAGACAGATTGAAGAGTATAAGAAATGCAAGTATGCCCATGATATTAAGTTAGCTTTGAATGAGAAAGACAAGATTAAAAAGATTTTAGATAAATATAGGAGAGAACCTTTAGCAAAAGATTGGTGGCCTGTGTTTATTTATTGTGAGAAGTGTTTGAAGGATTCTACTACTGTTTTAAATTATGATGGAGAATATTCTTTAGAGTATGAATGTAAGTGTGGACATAAAGATAAAATTGATTTTAGAAAAAAAGGGATAGTAAAATTACAATGGCGTGTGTCTTGGCCAATGAAGTGGGCTTTTTATCAAGAAGATTTTGAGCCCTGTGGAAAAGATCATTCTGCTGCTGGTGGAAGCTGGGTTACAAGTAAAGAAATAGTAAAACATGTTTGGGAAATTGATGGTCCAAATACAATATTTTATGAATGGATTGGTCCTAAAGGAAAAGGACAATTTGCAAGTTCTACTGGAAATGTAATAACTGTAAGTGATATGTTGGAGATTTATGAACCGGAGATTGTTCGTTATTTATTTGCAAGTACAAGAGCTATTATGGAATTTGCTATAAGTTTTGACTTGGATGTTCTTAAAATCTATGAAGATTATGATACTTGTGAGAGAATTTATTATGATAAAGAAGAATTAACTAATAAAAAAGAGATTTTGAAGCAAAAAAGGATTTATGAGTTGAGTTCTGTAGGTAAAATTTCTGAAGAAATGCCAGAACAAATTGGTTTTAGGCACTTAACTTCATTATTACAGGTTCATGAAGGTGATATAGATAAGGCTACTGAAGGTTTTAGTGAGAGAACCAAGAGAAGAGCTAAGTGTGCCTGGAATTGGTTAGAGAAGTATGCTCCTGAGGAGATGAAATTTAAGGTGAATTCTAGTGTTCCTGGTGATATTAAAGCTAAATTGAATGGAAAGCAGAAGAAAGCTTTGCAAATTTTGAGTAAGAGATTGGATAAAGAGCATAATGCTGATGAATTGTTTAATGAGTTCTATAATATTTGTAAAGAAGTTGGAATAAAGAATACAGAGTTCTTTAAAGGGGCTTATTTAGTGCTAATTTCTAAAGAGAAAGGTCCTAGATTGAGCAATTTTATATTGATATTAGGGAAATCAAGGGTTAGAGGGCTTCTAGAGCAAATTTAGAAAGGTTTATATAAGTTATAGAGGGTAATTTATAGTATAAACTCATAGGAGGGGTTATTATGGGAGATAGTTTAATAGTAAGAAGCAAGATTAAGAGTGCTACAGAGTTAAATGTTTCAAGTTCATTTGCAGAAGCTTTAAGCGGAGAAGTTAAGGCTATAATTGCTAAAGCTGAATCAAGAGCAAAAGCAAATGGAAGAAAGACTCTAAAGCCTGCTGATCTTTAATTTTTTTTCTTTTTTTTATTTATATTCTGTAAAATATATATTGTATTAAATAGACAATTGGCAAACACGCGCGTGAGATTTATAAAGTGATTTTCTTTTTGTTATTATATGGTTAAAATACAATCAGAGGCTATAAAATCTAATTTTAAAGGGACTATAATTGATATAGAAACCATTGGGCAATTCAACAAAAACTATAAAGATTCTAGGTATTTTAAAGATATAATTCCTATTATATTAGGTTTTATTAATAAGGATGGTTTAAAAGTATATTGTGCTAAAAAACAAACATCTATACCAAAGTTAAAGGCAAATATAAAGATTATTTTATCTAACTTAGATAGACCTTTTTATGCTTTCAATTCAATTTTTGAAAGAGGAGTTTTCTTTCATCAATTAAAAGACTCTATTACCTTTGAACATGAATTAAACACAGAAAAATATGAAGCAAAGAGATATGCTGTAGCTAAATTAAATATACCTCAATATGATGATCCTTTTAATGATAGAGGGTTATTATGTAGCAAGGCTTGGTTAAATGGAAATTTAGGTAAAGCAATAGCTCATAATAGAAGTTGTCTTCTAAAAGAGAGAGATATTTTATTAAAAAGGGGTATTAGAAAACCTGATGAATTGAAATTAGTTTCTTAAAATGCATAGAACATTAAAATTTAGGTTATATCCAAATAAAGAACAAGAAGAAAAGTTATTAGAAACTTTAGGAATATGCAGATATGTTTATAATTTTCTACTTAGAGAGATTAAAAATCAAAAAATTATGGATAGAGCATTAATACAAGGGTTACTTCCAGATATGAAAATATGTGAACCTAAATTAAATAAAGTTTATTCTAAAGTATTACAAACTGAGTGTTATAAATTATTTTCAAATTTTAAAGGATTAGTTAAAAATAAGCAAAATAAAAGAAAAAATGGTAAATTAAAATTTAAGAATAAATATATCTTTAGAAGTTTTACTTATAATCAGTCTGGTTTTAAGCTAATAGAAACTGAAAAAAGATGCCAATTATTACATTTATCAAAAATTGGAAATATTCAAATAAGATGTCATAAAAATATTAAAGGTAAAATTAAACAAATTACTATAAAGAAATATCCTTCTGGAAAATGGTTTGCTAATATTGTTGAAGAAAATAATGAAACAATTATTAAAAGGAAAATAAAAAGTGTAGTAGGTATTGATTTGGGATTAATAAATATGGTATATGATAGTGAAGGTAATAAAATAACTAATCCTAAATATTTTAATAAGTATTACAAAAAACTATCTAGATTACATAGAAAATTAAGTAGAACTAAAATAGCGAGTAAAAATAGATTGAAGGAAAGAATAAAAGTTGCAAGACAATATGAGAAATTAGTAAATTCAAGAAATGACTTTTTACATAAATTATCAAGGTATTATGTTGATAACTATGATGCTATAGGTTTTGAAGATTTGATTATTAATGGTATGGTTCATAATAAATATTTATCAAAATCAATATTAAATGCTTCCTGGGGTAAATTAAGGCAATTTGTAGCTTATAAGGCTGAAAGTGCTGGTAAATTATTTGTAACTGTTAATTTTAGAGGAACAACCCAAAGGTGTAGTAATTGTAGAAAGATAGTTAAAAAGAAATTATCTGAAAGATTACATAAATGTCCTTATTGTAATCTTAAGATCCCAAGAGATTATAATTCTGCTTTAGAAATAAAAAATCTTATGCTCAAAAAACTTGAGATAGGGCAGGGACTGTCCGATTTTAAGCCTGTGGAGAAAGGAGTTCGCCTCTTAATAAAAGACGTTAGCTTTTCTAGGAATCAGGAAACTTATTTAAATAAGTAGTTCATATGTCCATTACGACAGTTAAAAGGAATTTTTTTCCTTTTTTTTCTATTTTTAGTTCATTATAAGTCATAGCTTTTATCATCATTTCTGATTCGTGCTTTTTTTCGTTGAATTTTTCCCCTTTAATTTTAGCTTTTAGGTACCATCCAGAGTTTTGCCTATTAATATTCTGTATTTGAAACTCTGAGAATAATAGATTGTAGGAGTCATGTATGGTTAAGAGTTTTGATAACCAGTCAAAAAGTAAACTTTCTATGCTTTCTGAGGTTATTTCTATTGTTTTTTCTATTTTTGGTTGGATTGTGTCTATTTTTACTATAGAATTGAACATAGCTTTAGCTGCATTTCTGAATGCGTGCTTTAAATTTTTACCTTCTGCTTGAAATTTTAGGTCTGCAGTGTGTTCTAAGTATTTGAATTCCATAGGAAAGTATTTAATTTGTAAGATATTTAAAATTTGTTATAATAAGAAGATTTTATATGCATTCTTTCTATGTCTTATTGTTCTTATAACTAGAAGGCTTTTATCTCTATAATAATCAACAAATAATCTATAATCACCAATTCTAATTTTATACCCTTTCTGATTTGTTAATGTTTCAAGAAATCTTGTTATATTATATTTTATTTCTTTATTAACTTTATTATATATTCTTTTAGAAATATATTTTGGTAGCTTTCTAAGAAATTCTCTAGCTTTAGGGTCCCATATAATAGAAGTAGCCATACTAACCAAATTCTTTTTTCATTTCTTCATGAGAAATAAAATCTTCTTTTGGTCTTTTTCTTGATTCTTCTATCTCTTTGGTTACTTCATCAGATAATTCAAAATCTTCTTTAATAAACATTTTAATATCCCTTATTTCTCCTTTTAGTTCTATTAAATCTTTATGTATTTGTGTTAAAGTAGTAGTTTGTTTCATTTTATTTTTATTAGTCTTATCTATTTATAAAACTATTGGCCATATTTAAGAAAATAATTTATATAGGTTTAATTCTTTAGATTGTTTAAAGTTTAACCGTAATATTTATATATCAGTTGTTATAATATTATTACATATGTTACAGAAAGATAACAGATATAAAGTATTGAAAATATTTTTTGATGATCCTTTGCCTAAGGGGTTTCAACTTAGAGAGATTAGTAGGAAAATAGATTTAGCACCAGTATCTGTTAAAAAGTATTTAGATGAATTAGAAAAAGCAAATTTAATTGTTAAAGATAAGCATAGAATTCATAAGTATCCAGTTTATCATGCTAATAGAGATAATGAATATTTTAAATTTCTTAAAAAATTAGATATTATTAGAGAAATAAAGGAATCTGGATTATTAGATTTTTTAGATAAAAATTGTATGCCTAATGTTGTTGTTTTATTTGGTTCAGCTTCTAAAGGTGAGGATGTTAAAGGAAGTGATATAGATTTATTTTTATTATGTAAAGGAAAGAAGTTGAACTTAAAAAGTTTTGAAAATGTAATGGATAGAGGAATAAATATATTTTATAGCAATAGTTTTAATAAACTAAGTAGAGAGTTAAAAAATAATATTTTAAATGGTGTGATATTAAAAGGCTATTTGAAGGTGTTTTAGATGGAAAAAAATATTCATATTTGGGATTTACCTATTAACAAGGTATATATAAAATTAGAAGATAAATTTAGAAAAAACTTTTTTAGTTTAATTCATAAAAAGTTTAAAAGTTGGAATAAAGCTGGGAAATTTTTTGGTATTAAAAGAGCAGATACAACCTTAGCTATAAATTGGAAAAGAGGAGATGTTTGTTGTCCTTTAAGTAAAATATTAGAAATAGCTAATTTTTTGAAGATTTCTAAAAAAGTTATTGAAAAGAACATTATTGAAATTAAGTGTAAAACACAATTAAATAATAGAGGTGGAAGTAGTGGAAAACCAATTAAAAATCCTAAATTGCCTATAAAAATTGATGAAAATTTAGTTGAAATTTTAGGTCATATTTGTGGTGATGGCACCATTACTAGAGTTCAACCTCACAAAGGAATAAATTTTAATTATATTAATAGTGAACCTACTTTAATTAAAGAATTTCAAAATCTAATGAAACAAGTTTTTGGAGATATAACACCAAATATATTAGTAAGAGATAAAAAACCTCATTATAGAAGACCAAATTATGTATTACAGTATCCTACAATAATTTCTTTGTTTGTTCTTTCTATATTTGATTATAAAACAAAAGAAAATATGACATTGCCTAAATTTATTTTTAAAATGTCAAAAAAAGCTAAATGTAGGTTTTTGAGAGCAATATTTGACGATGAAGGCACTATAAATGATAAGAGCATTGTCCTTGGGATGAAACCACAGCATATTATACAAGGAATCAAAAATTTATTAGAAGATATTGGAATAAAAACTCCTAAGATTCGGAAATTAAATAGAGGAATGCATTCAATAGAAATTGGAAAAGGAGAATATGTTAAAAAATTTGAGGAATTGATTGGGTTTAAACATCCAAGAAAAGCAAAAATTTTAGGCAATATAATAAATATTGGGTGGAAATTTGAAAGATATGATAATTATGAAGCCCCTACAAAAATAATTAATTTTCTTAAAAATAATAATAAAAGTTCTATTAAAGACTTATCTCTTCATTTAAATAGAGGAGAATGTAATATAAGAGAACATATGAGAAATTTAAAAAATAAAGGATTGGTAAATTACAATATAAAAAAGCAGAATAATTATCCTCATTTATTGAGAGAATGGTTTTTGGTTGGTGATAATTTTGAGCAAAAAGAAAGGAAGTAGGACTGAAAGAGAACTTTTACATATGTTTTTTAAGGAAAATTGGCAACCTTGCAGAATTGCAGGTTCTGGCTCTACTACAATACCCGCTACTGATTTAATTGCTGGTAAGGATGGTAGAATATTAGCTATTGAGTGTAAGTCTGGTAAGCGCGAGATTAAAAGATATTTAAATAATGAGCAGATTAATGAATTAAAAGAATTTTCTAAGAGAATGGGTGCTGAAGCTTGGATTGGTATGAGATATGATAATGAAGATTGGTTGTTTTTATTACCTAAACATTTAGATAAGAGTAAGAAAGGAACTTATTGTGTTAATTTGAAGTTGGCTAAGAAGAAAGGGATATTATTTGAGGAATTGATTAAGAAATTTAAACAGAGGAAATTATGAAAGAAGCACTTTATTATAAAAAACTGAAAGATAAAGTTGTACAGTGCCAGCTTTGTCCGCGCAAGTGTGTTGTAAAAAATGGTTCTAGAGGAGATTGTAGAGTAAGAGTAAACAAGGATGGAAAATTTTATTCAATAGTTTATGGAAGACCTTGCTCTGTTTCTGTAGATCCAATTGAGAAGAAGCCATTGTTTCATTTTCTACCAGGAAGTAAAGTTTATTCTATTGGAACTGCTGGTTGTAATTCACATTGTAAAGCTTGTCAGAATTTTGCAATTGCTCAGGTTGATCCTGGGAAAGTTTCTTCTATTAACATGAGTCCTTCTGATGTTGTTAAGCAGGCTCTTGAGCATGGTTGTTCTGGGATAGCTTATACATATAATGATCCTGTTGTGTTTTATGAATATGTTTTAGATACTGCTAAGTTAGCTCATAAGAAAGGTTTGAA
>CBFCXS010000024.1:0-7856 GCA_965602085.1 Candidatus Woesearchaeota archaeon | reverse complement strand
GCAAAAAAATCAAAAAAAGCAAAACCAAGACCAAGAAAAAATAGAAAGAAAAAAGTAAAAGTAGAGAAACCAAAGAAAGTAGAAAAGAAAACTAAAAAGACTAAAGAGAAGAAAAAATGAACAAACAAGATATGACACAAAAGTATGTAGAATTTCAGGTACTAAATCAACAAATACAACAATCACAACAACAACTGCAGTTAATGACACAGCAAGTTCAAGAATTAAAAGCATTAAGTCAAAATGTAGTAGAAATTTCTAAAGCAAAAGCAAATTCTGAAATGTATACTAACTTAGGTGTAGGAGTTCACTTAAAATCCAAAGTTGAAGATATTAAAAAATTATTAGTAAATGTTGGAGCAGGAATTTTAGTTCAAAAAACACCAGAAGAAACATTAACCATAGTTAATCAACAAATCACAGAGTTAGATAAATTCTGTGGAAATTTAAACCAACAAGTACAGCAACAAGTTCAAAGGGCAGAACAATTAAAAGAAGAGATTTCTAAAGCACAAGAGAAAAAATAACTTCTACAAAATATATATTCAATTAAATAGTCAATTAGACACTACACCCGCATAAAACTTATAAAACAAAATTAACTAAAACAAATTTATGTTAATTGACTTCTATTCAAGAAAAGATATTCAAAAAGAAATAGTTAAAGCAGCAAAAGATAGAGAAATAGGTACAAAATTTGGAGATAAAGGCTTTGGAAAAAGACCAGATATAGTACAATATGAATCAGATGTTCTAGAATTAGCAAAACAAGGAGCAACTTCTTTCCATGCATCAGAAGAAAGATGGACAGACCCACTACAATTAAAACCTGGTATGCTGCAAAAAGATTTAGATAATTTAAGACTTGGTTGGGATTTTATTATAGATATAGACTGCAAATTTATAGAATATTCAAAACAAACAGCAAATTTATTAGTTCAGGCATTAAAATTTAATGGAGTTAATAATATAACAACCAAATTTTCAGGTGGCACAGGAATACATGTAGGAGTTCCATTTGAATCATTCCCAGAAAATGTACATAGTCAAAAAGTAAAATATTTATTCCCAGAAGGAGCAAGAGTTATTGCATCCTACTTAAAAGAATTAATAAAAGAACCTTTGGCAAACAAATTATTAGAAATAAGTAATATAAATGAAATATCTAAAGTAACAAAAAAAGATGTATTAGAAAATGAAAAATTCAATCCTTATTCAATCTTAGAAATTGACACAGTTTTAATTTCAAATAGGCATATGTTTAGGATGCCATACTCATTAAATGAAAAAACAAATTTAATTAGTGTACCAATAGAACCAAATAAAATCTTAGATTTCAACATAAATGATGCAAAAATAGAAAATGTAAAAGTACAACATTCATTCTTAGAAAGGAATGGCACAGAAGATGCAAAACAATTAATAATTCAAGCATTTGATTGGTCAAAAGAAAATACAACACATTTTGAAAAAGAAGTAAAAGATTACAACTTTGAATTACCAAAAATTGCAATTAAAGCAGAACAGTTCCCTCCTTGTATGAAATTATTATTAAATGGAATAAAAGATGATGGAAGAAAAAGGTCAGTTTTTGTAATAATAAATTTCTTACAACATATGGGTTGGAAGTTAGAAGACATAGAAAAAGCATTATTAACTTGGAACAAGAAAAATTACGAACCACTAAGAGAAGGATATATTATGTCACAAGTAAACTATGCAAAAAAACAACATCAGAAACCCATCTTACCGCCAAATTGTTCAAATGAAAACTATTATAAAACAATGGGAATCTGTAAGCAAGATAACTGGTGTAAAAAAATTAAAAACCCAGTTAATTATGTAACAAGAAAAATTTTAATAAAAAATTCAAATAAAAGAGGCAAGAAATAATGGCAAAATCAAGAGAAGCACCTTATATTTGGGTGACATGGTTATCAAAAGTTATGTCAGGAGATACAACATGTCATTGGCAAAGTTGGTTTCGTAGTCAAAATCAACTAACTGAAGAACAACCAAGTGATTTTGATTTAGCTGGATGGACTATAAACCATACTAAAATGCTAACTGAATTTGAAAGAGAATCAATTAAACAAGGTTATAGTACTATTAAAGAAAAACCAATTAAATACAAAGTTCCAAATTCAAATATTATTATATCAGGTAAATTGGATTGTGTTATAGAAAAAAATGAAATTATAGTATATGATTGTAAAACTGGAAAAGAAAGGCTTTCAGACCAAGTTCAAGTTATGATCTATATGTATCTTTTATCAAATACAGAACCTTCTAAAAAACAAATAAAAGGAGTAGTTATGTATAAAGATAAAAAAATTGAAATACCTTATTTACCAAAAGATTTTGAAGAAAATTTTAATTTTTTTGTTGATATATTATCTTCACAAACTCCACCAACAAAAAATCCTGGTAATTCTTGTAGATTTTGTAAAATAACAAAAAATGATTGTCCAGAAAGAGTAGATAAATTAGAATGGTAAAAGAATAGTTTTCAAAATAAATTCTTAACCAACTTTCTAAAACTTTTCTCACTGAAATCTTTACTATAATCTCTAACAAAAGGTAATATTTTAGACCTATCCAACTTCAAAGTAGAAATAACAAACTGACAAAACTGTGTAACATTCTTAGGTTTTAAACTAACTTTGCATCTTTCAAAATCTAACATTTTAACCTTATCTTTAAAAATAAGAACATTCTTAAAAGGACGATGCATCTCATATTTATTAACTTTTAACTTATCAAGAACCATACACTTCAATAAAATCTGTCTAAAAACTTTAACAATCCTAACTTTACTCTTTCCAACAACCCACTCATTAAGTGGCTTACCTTTAACAAAAGAATAAATAAACCAACCAGAACCAGAAAACAACAACTTAGGACCAATACCAACTTTATTCAATTTAAGCAACCAAAAAATCTCATTATTAATCCTACCAAGACCTCTTTTTTCCATCTTAAGAACAACATCTTTACCTTTAAACTTCCCTTTATACAAAATCCCTCTTTTTCCTCGAGTGAAATACTTAAACATAATTTAAAATACATAGAAAGGTATTTAAATAAATAACCATTATTTTCAATAAAAGAGGTATACCTATGAAATTACTCACAATTTTAATAATATTACTATTACTCCCAATAACAATAGCACAAGAAGAAGTTATACCATTATCTATAGTAAACATAGACGATTCTGTAAACTGGATTATGAAACAGCCTCTAACATCTGCAATTGATGCATCTTTAGCAACATTAGCAGCAACAAAATCAGATGTAGTAGATAATCAAAAAGCAGCACAAAAACTATTAGATCTAAAAAATTCAAGACAAGATTGTTGGCCATCTACAAATTGTAATACAAAAGATACAGCATTAGCAATTCTAGCATTAAAAAGAACAGGTAATACAATTTCAACAAGATGGTTAAAAGCACAAGAAAAACCAAATACAGAAGGAAAGTGGTATCTCCAAGTTGATACTCAAGCTACAGGTAATTGTAATGTTAAATATGGAGATAAAACAAAAGTTGTGCAAGTAGAAGAAGGAAGAATTAAATCAGAATTATGCCCCTCATCAACTCAACTTAGCCTGAGCGATTGTTTACAATCAAATTTACTTTCAGATAAAACTTCTCTAGCAATTGTAGTTGCATGTAGTCAATTAGGCACTGGAAAAATTTCATTAATACACAAAGTTGATGAAAAATATTTTATCACAGATGAGGTATCATCAAATGTTTATACTACTTTAAAAATTAAAAATAGCAATTTTGAGGATTATGAATCAACATTATATGCTTCTTGGGCTTTGAAGGAGATAGGTGAAGATGTAAACTCAATTGTTTGGTTAAAAAGATTTTATACACCAAGCATAGAAACAAGTGCACTGATGTATTTAATAACAGAAGAAGAATTATATTTAACAGATTTATTGATTTTCCAAGATGAAAATACAGGTGCTTTCGGAACAGTTTTTGAAACCAGTTTAGCAACTTTAGCATTAAGGAAACAAGGTTCATATATGTCAGAAGTTGACTTCACAAAAATTTGGTTAGAGTCAAGGATGTTAGAAGATAGTTCTTGGAATAAAGATATTAAAGATACCTCTATGGCAATTTATGGAGTATTTGGTTCATTAGATATAGACTTAACACCAAGAATTTCTCAACCATCAAGTACTGCTACAGTAACCTGCAATGAAAATGGGATGTGTGAAACATTTTTAGGTGAAACCTCTATAAACTGTATAGCAGATTGTTCTTGTGGGGATGGAGTATGTGATACTTCTGAAGATGAAATTTCTTGCGAAATAGATTGTAAAAAAGTAACTGAATGTGCTATAGATGAAGATTGTGATATGGGTTATACTTGTGATTATGGTAATTGTGTAGAAGAACAACCAGAATGTACATTTGACTCAGATTGTCCAACTGGTTTTGTATGTGAGAATGAAGAGTGTGAAGAGGAAAAAGGTGGAGGATTTTTGTTTTTCTTTATCATATTAATAATATTAGCAATTTTAGGAGGATTAGGTTACTTTTATTATAAGAAATTTTATTTAACAGGAAAGAAAATATTCAAATTTAAACCAAAAACACCACCATTACTAAAACAACCAACAAAGATTTACAAAGGACCCAATTATCAGCAAGTTTACAAAGCACAACCTAAAAGAAAAACTTTAGCAGAAAAACAACTTGAAAAATCATTACAAGAAGCAAAAAAACTTTTCAAAAAATGAGATACATTCTCTTAATCTTATTGTTGATTCCATTAGTATATGCTCAGGACCAAATAATTCTTTCAAAAGAGGTTTATTTAGAAAAAGAAATGTTTCAAGCAGAAGTTTTTATGAATGATGTTAAACCTTATGATATTTCTATATTAAACTCCTTGGGTTACAAATCAAATGTTGGTGCAAATCTATTAAAACTAACAAAAAATCATTACTTTGTATTCTTTGAAGTTCCACAATTAGATTTTGGGAATTATACATTAAAAATAAAAGAAGAATTAAAACAATTTCAAGTAAACGAAGAAAGAGTAAAACTTTCAATATCCACTGGGGCTGTTAAATATACTCAAGAAGATTCGCCTTTTTTCAAAATAACTTTAATAAACAATGAAATTAAATCACAAACAATTGATATATCTTCCTCTAGTTTATCTTTAACACCATCATTAAATTCAGTTATATTGCCAGGAAAATCATCTAAATCATTTAATATAAAATTAGAAAAACAAAGTTTTAATTTTTTAACAATATTATCTATTGATGATTATAATATACCTGTTTGGTTTATTACAAATGAAGAAATAGTGCCTTTCTTTGAAATAGATGTAGAACCTGAAGAACCAAAAGAAGAAAGAGGTTTAGAATTTTATACTAAATCAGGAACAAAAATAAATTATATAACAAAAGAAATACAAGAATCTATCCCTATAATAGACTCAATTATTTTCAAAAACGCTCTAAATATAACATTAAATAATCTAAAAATTTCACTAACAGGAAATTTAGGTGATATAATAAACTTAGGTTCAACAGAGGTAGAGATTTTAGTACCAAATGAAGAAAAGAAATTAGATATTGCAGTAAATGAAAATAGGATATTATTAGAGGAATCATATTCAGGGGATTTAATATTTTTATTGGAAAATTATACATTTAAACTTCCAATAGATTTTAAAGTTGTAGTAAAAGCAGAAGAGCCAGAAGCACTAACAGTAGAGGAAACAACAGAAGAATTACCAAAAGAACCAGAAATTAACAAAACAATAACTCCAGAAGTAGTAGAAGAAAAATTATCAGGAAAATGGATTTATTTAATAGTTTTAATTGGAGTTTTAATTATATTTGCTTATATTTCATTAAGAAAACCAAAAGCAAAGAAAACTTCATTTAAAGAATATATTAAAAAAGCTGGTTATTGACTTTTCTTCTTTTCCAACTCTTTTTGCATCATATTTGTATGAGCTCTCATATTTTTAACAAACATATCATACTTATGCAAACGAGCCATCAAATCATTAATAACTCCATTTATATCCAAAGCATCCATTTCTAATTTTGAAGGATCAAGAATATCAATAGAACTTGGCATGAAATCAAAACAAAATCCAATTAATTTCTCTATATTTTCAACTTTAATATCAACTTCTACAATCGCACTAAAAAATTTAACATTTTCAGGTTGATCCTCACTAACTTTAACTTCCTTAGAACTTGAAATATTACTCTTCAATAATTCAATTTTCTCTCTTTCTTTAATTTTATCAACTAATAATTTAGCAGTACTATCTACATGCTCCTGCGGAGTACCTAAAATCTCCATCATTGCTCTAAATGTTATTTTACTCATTTTTAATCAACAAATATAATATTACTGATATCAGCGAAAAACAAAAGAAATACACAGCATAACTCCCTTGTTCATCACCCTCATAAACTACACTACCTGTGATATATTCCCCATTTAAAACACTTTCGCTATCACTACTAACACTTGTACTAATAGTTTCTTTTACCTCTTTAACAACCTCGCACAAACTAGGGGTTATACCTTCTATCTCTATTTTTTCTTTATCTGTATCTTCAAGACCGCTTATTACTATATTATAAATACCATCATTAAATTTTTGATTACAATTTGGAATCAACTGAATTGGTGTAGTAAAAGTATAATTCATAAATTTATCTTCAACATTAACTTTACTTTCTTTGCTAACTCTCTCTCCATCTTCATCTTCAATATAAAATTTAATAGATTCTTTATTTGTATCACCTTTGTATACTAATAATTTTATTCTAATTATCTGTCCAAATTTTGCTATATTATCATTTCCTAAATCATAAATTTTATCTACATTTAACCTAGAAATTGTTATATCACTTTCATTATTATAATTTTGAGAATTTGGTGTAGGTAAACTTAATACCCACTTATCATTTATTCTGCTCCATGTTAATCCTTCACTGCTCCCACTATAACTTACTTCATCAAGTAGATAATCCTCTTTGTATAAACTTATTTTTTCAAAACCATCATTGTTTAAGAAACCATACCTGCCATTCATATAAACAACCAAAAAACTATTAGTATTTATTATTGTATCAAAAGTATTACTATTACTAATAAATATATCCATATCTCTTCCATAATTATCTTTCAAGCTTAAATTTTCTAAATCTAAAGTACTACTTCCAGAATTATATAATTCAACAAATTCACCATTTGGCATGGAAGCTGTATCATAACCCTCTGGATTTGGAAATAATTCATTTATTTTTATTTTAGTATAATCCTGACTTATCCCCTCTGGCAAAATAGTTATAAATTTATAATCAAAATTATTTTTCAAATTAAAATCATTACAGTTTGGAAATATTTCTCCTTTTATTAAATAATTTCCTTCATCTAAATTAGGGCTAAAATAGGAAGTAGTATGTTGTGTAGTTATTTCTTGAGTATAATTATCATAATTTTTTACAATATTACCATAAACATCTTCAATACCCCTAATTAAAGTTATATTTGTTTTATCACCTTCTACTTTTATTATTTTATATTTAAATTCAAATTCATTATAATTAAAAATATCCTCAGATAAAATTTCAACTTTCCAATTGCAATTATTTTCCTCATAGTAAACCCAACTCTCATTATTTGCATAACCAGGTGTTGGTATTTGTTCTTCCCAAGTTCCATCTACTAATGACCAACTTTTTCCAGCATTTGTACTAGAATAACTAAAACTATCAATCAAATCTAAACTAGAATCATAAAGATATAAATTATCTTAGTAAAGATGTTTTCAGACTTGATTGGAATA
>CBFCXS010000023.1:0-8434 GCA_965602085.1 Candidatus Woesearchaeota archaeon | reverse complement strand
AGAATAACTTAAAAATAAAGAATCTCCATCAGGATCTACAGCAACAGGATTTATATTAACTAAATCTCCTTCATTAACTATTATATCACTAATGGGCTCTAAAACAGGTGGATCATTAATTTCATTCACAGTAATATTAACATCCTGAGAATCTGTCTTATACCCATCATCAACTACCGCTTTAACTATATAATTTCCAGCATCAGCATAATCAGTATGCCATTCAATTTCATTAGTGCTTGGATTCACTTCCATCCCTTCAGGAGCATTTTCTAATCTATAAACAAGAGAACCTCCATCATCATCTGTAGCACTTAAAGGTATACTTACCAGTTCATTTTCATTTACCACAACATCATCTATAGACTCTAAAACTGGTTCTGTATATGGTACCCCTCCAAACATTTCTCTATATAAGTCACATCCTGTTAATCCTATAACAGTTCCAAAAATATAAGGTAATAATCTCTGTTTAATCCTACCAAAAAATTTTGGTTTTTCCTTGTTTACTAAATCAACAAGACCCATTTTGTGTTAATAGCTATATTAAGTTCTATATAAAACTTATTATATTTGATTATAAAGTAGTAGTGACAATAACTATAGTTTGGGTGCAGGTGCACTTCTAAAATGTTTTTCTAAACCAGTCACATCATAAGACTTAGGTTCAACTATTTTAACAACCATTAACACCAAAACTAATATAGTCATTATACCAAATGCAGCTAAAACAGTATAGAAATCAATTGGGATATTAGTATAAACTAACAAAATTGACATATAAGCAATAAAATTCATAGGAAGAGCAGAGGACATATTAAATGCCATTCCTTTAGGTAACACATGATAAAATGCCATTAAAGTAAGAGCTAGACCTTCTACAACCACAGCTATAATTAAAGCCATTTTCGGATTAATATACATAAAAGCTTCTAAACCTGTTTGACTATAAAGCAACCTAATCATATCAATAGAAACAAATATCAGAACTAAACTATTACCAAAAGCACTATTCCACCCAAGCTCCTCAGCCTTATATCTACCAAAATATAACTCAACTAAAAATAAAGTAAATAATACAGGAATAACCATCCATAAAGTCTCAGGATGATTAATTGGAGCCAACAAAAGCTCCACAAATCTCTCAGACAATGTAGACACAAAATTCAATAATAATTCTATCATCATTAACCTCTATTTACTAATAAATCAGCCTTTAGAATTTAAAAACTTTTAGGTCGAAAATATTATATACCCTCATAAATTCAAAATATCCTATGGATAATTATACTAAGAGATTAATAATCCGGATGTTATCACTAATATTTATCTTAGTTTTTTCAAAAGATATTATATATCCAATATTAGAGTTTTTAACAATTAAATTATCATATATATTCCTACTGCCATTAAGACCAACTATTCAAAACGCATCAACATTCATAATTAAAGGTCAAGTTATAGAAATGGTGCCTGCATGCATAGCACTTTCAGCTTATCTATTATTAAGTATATTAATACTATCAACTAAAAACCTAAGATTAAGAAAAACATTAAAACTATTCACTTATGGTGTATTAGCAATCTTAATAATAAATGTTATCAGAATTGATTTATTAATTTACATGTTATTATTTATGGGTTCTAGATTATTTGAATCAGTACATTTACTCTTCTGGAAATTTTTATCAGGTATAGTAGTAGTTATAGTTTGGATTTATTTAACAAGAAAATATAATATTAGAGAAATACCAATTTACTCAGATGTAAAATATTTAATTAGAAAAATCAAATCAAAAGGTTAAGAAGTTTTGTAAAATAATAAAAGATTCTTGCTTTTATAGAAATTTTCCCATTCCAAAGTAAATTAGTTAGTTCACTTTCTTTAGAAAGTTTAAAACAATACTTTAACAAATTATATTTCATACTAGAAATCAACATTTCAAAAAAAACAACCCCTACTTTTAATTGCCTTCCAAAAGACCTTTTCCAATTTTTCTCATATTGTTTTAAAAAATGAGAAGTAAAATCTTTTTTTCTAACAGAATTAACTGCAGTCTCTCCAGCTAATTTTCCAGCTTTTAATGCAAAACATATTCCCTCCCCAGAACCTGCAAAAACCTGCCCAGCAGCATCACCACAAACAAGTAATCTATCAGAATAAGTTTTTTGTATTGGACCGCTAGACGGAAACACACCAGCAAAAGTAGGCTTTCCACTCAAATTAAAATTATATTCTGTAAGTAGTTTTTTAAAAGACTGTCTAATATCTTTCTTAACAACAGGATACATACCAACCCCAGCATTTGCTAAGTTTTTGTTTTTTGGAAAAACCCACAATACAGAAGCTTTTTCACCAAAGAAAAAATGAAGAGATTTTGTATCCAAATTATGATTTCCAAAAAGACCACCATAGCAAGGGATTAATAAAGGTTCCTTATCAAGCAAACCAAAATCCTTTTGTATCTTATATTTACTACCATAAGCTAATATAACTAAATTAGCTCTAAAATTTTTTTTATTAGTTATAACTTCTGAATAGTTTTTTTTGTTAATTACATTTTTACAAGTTATATCTAATATTATATTATCCTTCACAGGTTTTGAAAGCCATTTTTCAAATTGTGGTCTATCTAACATAAGATACTTTTTGTATAATTTCTTTTTAGTTCCATAAACAGTGAATTCCCAATTATCACATTCAGTTTTAATGAAGTTATACTTTGTAGTTTTAAATAATTCTATAAAACTATCTTTTCTGGTGCACTCCCCACATCTCAAAGGAAAACCAATTTCTTTTCTAGAATCCAAAATTAAAAAATTAATATTGCTTTTTTTTAAGACTCTCGCAGCCATCAAACCAGAAAGTCCAGCACCAACGATGATAACATCATAGATTTTCATTAATTACACCAACAACTTTTCTTTCTTAACAAACAAACTTCTAACAAACCAATACATAGCATACAGTTCAAAAGCAAAAGGAAAATATCCCAAATAACCTAAGATTGGCATCTCAAAAATTTTAAAGAAACCTACAAAAGGAACATCATAATACCATTTTGGTATAGCCCAATAATTCCAAAACTCCCAAAAGAAACCCATAATAATTCCAGCTAATAATAATGAAATAGGAATAACTAATTTTCTATCTTTCAAATGTTTGATTATACTCGGTTGTTTATGTAAATAATTTATTGGATCTAAAATTAAAAAGAAAGACAACCAAACCAAAGGAAATGTAAATTTAGGCAAAAAGATTGGTGCTAAAAAACAAATAACTCCTAAACCAATCATAAAATGTAAAAATCTCTTTGTAATCTTATGCTTTTTCTTTAACTTAATTCTATCAAATAAATGAATGCTTCTTATTAACTCAAAAGTTTCAAAAAATGCAGGAAGCACAGTTGCAAACGATAAAGTCCCAAAAAAACTTCTTGCTGCAGCACCACCAAATTTAGAAACACCATCTAAACCTGAATAACTCCAATTACTAATAGTAAAATTACTAAACTCAAATATCCACCAAAATAAAGCAGAAATAATAACCATGCCTAAAAAATTATAAAATCTATTTGAGATTAAAGAATTTCTCCTTAATTTATACACAACAGCATCAACAATTAAGATATAACCTAACCAAATTAAAGGAAAATACCAACTAGCAAAAGGCTCTATTTTGAAAAAGAAATTTAATTCTACTAAAATTACAATAAGAATACCTAAACCACCATACCATTTAAACATAAAAAGAAATTATATTTTTAATTATTTAAATCTTACCTAAACAAAACCTAATACAACCAAAGTAACAATCGAACTAACAACAATACTACCCAACATTAAAGCAACAAAACTTTTCTTACGACTCATCTTAAAAAACCAACTAACTAAAACACCAGTCCACACACCAGTTCCAGGTAAAGGTAAAGCAACAAAACCAAACAAAGCAACATAAGGCCATGCACCATTAACTTTCTCCTCAGATTTTCTACGAACTCTTGATAAATAAGAATTAAACATTCTAGAATAAAGAGAAATCCTCATAAAATGAACATGAGCATAATCCAAAAATAAAAACACCAAAGGAATTAAGATTATATTAGCAATCAAACAAATAAAAAAAGCTGTCCAAATATTTAAACCAAACTTAACAGCAAAAGGGATCGCACCTCTCACCTCAAATATTGGAGTCATACTCAAGACTATAGCACCAGTTGTTCCTAATATATTCATTTTCTCAAGGTCAATAAATCATTAGTAGTTAGTTTTTTCTTAGTTTTAAGTTTTTCTTCTACTTTTTTATATTTCTCATCTAATAATTTTTCTTCTTTTTGTTTTTTATATTCCTCTCTTTTAATTTCCTTACTTTCTATATCCTTCTTAACTTTCTTCTCCTCAAAGGATTTATATCTTAATATTTTATTCAAAGCAAAAAACTTATTTTTTAAATCAATAAACATACCAAATGCTTTTTTCTGACTTGATTTTAAGAAATCAATTTGTTTACTCAAGCTAATAAATTCTCTATATCCTTTACCCTTTCTATGATTCTTAATATGCTCCTTTAATTTCACATGAAACTCTTGAGATTTTTTTCTAGATTCATCAATTTTTTTAGAAATAGAATCAATCTTTTCATCCAACTCAACCAAAGCTTTACCTTCACTTAAAGATTTTTTTAACTCTTTAATTTCTCCCATCAACTTTTCTTCTTTTTTAATAGTTAGAACTTCAGTTTCAACAGTTTCTTCTAATTTTTTAACCCTCCCTTTTATTGAATCGGGACTTAATACAACTCCTAACTTTTTCTCAACAACTTTTCTTTCCTTTCTTAAATCTTTAATATTAGAAATAAAATCTTTTACAACTTTATTGCAATCATCTCTTTTCTTTTTCAATTCTCTCATTACAACATTAAAAGTATCTGTTTCACTCTTAACAGTTTTAATTTTTTTAATTTGATTAGAAATTTGTCCTTTTAATTCTTCTTTTTCTTTGAACCAGTTTTCTTTTTCAGCTTTTATTTTAGTTAACTCACTTCTTAAATCAGTGATATCCTTTCTAAGTTTACCTAAATTGCCCTTTTCCATTTGTAGATAACTTTATTTGGTTAAATTAATTAACCAAATAATGCGCCTAAACCAGCTGCTGCTTTCTCTTCGCTAACTTTCTCTTCTTCAGGTTTCTTCACTTCTTTAGGCTTCTCTCCAGCTGCCGGAGCTACTACTTGAGTAACTGCGTCCTTTATAGCTTTCTCAATGTCAACACCATCTAAAGCAACAACCAAAGCTTTAACTTTAGCATCATCAACTGTGATTCCTGCAGAAGCTAATACTTTCTTAACATTCTCTTCGTTAACTGGTTGTCCCGCTTTATGAAGCAACATTGCAGCATAAATATATTCCATTTACTTTCCTCCCTTGATTAGATTATCTTGAATTTGTTGAAGTTGTCTAGCTGCCTTATCAATATCTTCCTTTGTAATATCTTTACCTGGCTTAAAACCAACACCATCAGCATTTATATTTTTTAACTTTTCTTCCTCTTTTTTCTCCTCTACTTTTTTTTCCTCTTTTGGTTCTTCCTTAATCTCTTCTACTACTTTTTCTTCAGGTTCTTTTTTAGTTTCTTCCTTCTCTTCTTCTTCCTTAGGTTCTTCTTTCTTCTCTTCCTTTGGCTCTTCTTTCTTTACTTCTTCATAAGGTATTTTATATTCAACTCTTGCTTTAAGACCTTCCCTTGTCTTAATTATATCAAATATAACTCTATCTCCTATTTTAAGAATCTCTTTTAATTCACTTTTTTTGATAAAATAATTTTCACCTTTATAATCCTCCAAATCTTCCTCAACAACAAACTCATTACCTTTATCTTCTTTAATTGTCCCTTCCATTCTTTCTTTTATTACAATTTCCTCTTCTTTAATCTCTTTTTCCTTTGGCTCTTCTTCAGTTTTCTCCTCCTCTTTTTCTTCAACTTCTTCAATCTTTTCCTCTGGCTTCTCTTCCTTAACTTCTTCCTGTTGAGGTTCTTCTTTAACTTCTTCTTTTGGTTCCTCAACCTTAGGTTCTTCAACTTTAACTTCCTCAACAGGTTTCTCTTCAACCTTAGGTTCTTCAACTTTAGTTTCTTCCATCTTTTCCTCAATCTTAGCTACATCTGAAACAGCTTTTGCTTCACTCTCAGCTTTACCAAGCATTTTCTTTACAGTTTCCTTACATATATAACCTATGTGTATTGCCAAACCTTCACTCTCCCTAGCAAATTGTGCTAAAGTCTCCAAATACAATTTCTCGTCGACAAATAACACATCTTTCTCTAAAATTTCTCCATCTTTATAGGTTAATAACAAATTAAAACCAATCTGCATTGGTTCAACACCTAACTTACTTAACAAATCAGCAATCTTATCATTAATTTCTTCACCTTTCTTAACTAAAACTTTATCTTCTCTTACTGAAATCTTACCATTCTTCACTTCAGACTTAATACCCATTGCACCCAATTCACCAATCATTGGTCCAGGTGTAAAAGGTGTAGGACCAGCAGGTAAAATTATATCATCAGGAGCAGTTTGTCCTGGTCTTGCAGGTGCTGCTGAAACTTCTTTTTTAATTGCTTTAGCAACTTTAAATGGATCCTCTTTTGTAAATATTAAAGCAGGAATTCCTTCCAATCTATCTTTTAATTTTAAAATATCTTTCTTATCAGATTTATCAAGAGCAATCTTCATTAATCTTTTTTTAACTAATCTAAATTCTAATTTTTCTTTTAACTTAAACTTAATTCTTTGAAATTGTAAAGCAGGTAAATTACTCATATCTAATACACCAATAACTGGGTATTCTTTCATTAGTGTAACTAAATCTTCAACTATCCTTTCCTTTTTCTTAGATATGTGTGGTTTATGTTCCATCTTTCTTTACCTTCTTAACTTTTGGTTTCTCAACTTTCTTTTTTTCTTTTGGTTTCTTCTCAACTTTAATTTCTTTCTTAGGTTTACCTTTAGTTTTTTCAACAACTTTTTCTTCTTCAACTTTCTCAACAACTTTTTTCTTACCAATAAAAAAACTTTTACCCATAGTTAACTTCACAAATGCATTTTTAATATTCTGAGTTTCTTGAGGTAACAAATGAATTATATGATTATAAATTGCTAAAATATTTTCAGCAATTTCTTCATCTTTCATATCTTCTTTACCAACAGAAACTTTTATTCCAGGTTCATTTTTAGTTTGCAACTTAACAGTATTTCTTAACTTATCAACCAAAGGTTTCAAACTAGGAATAGTAGGTGGAACAATACAACCAGCTTTAGGACTTGGCATCTTACCCATTGGACCTAAAACTCTACCTAATGAAGTAGCAATCTTTGGCATTATATCTGCTTGAGCCATAAAAAAATCAACACCTTTAGCTAATTTCTTTAATTTTTTCTTGTCTTGTGATAGAGCAGACAAATCTTTATCATGAATTACTTCATCACATTCATCTTTTACCTTACCACCTAATTCTTTACCAACTATTACACCAATTTTGTTTTGTTTACCCTTAGAGTGAGGTAATTGTAAAAAAGTATTAATATTATGATCTGGATTTTTCAAATCTAAACCCTTAAAATTCATAACTAAATCAAAAGTTTGATTAAACTGTCTTTTCTTAGAATCCTTTCTTAATTTTTGTATTGCTTCTAATATTTCTTTTTGATTCATTTTCTCTCCTACTTACGTAGTAATATTGAGTATACTTTAAGACAAATTAAGAGTATTTAAAGATTACTGTTTCTTCTGGCATTTCAATAGCCTTTTGTGACTTTTGCTCTTGCTTCTAGATACCCTGGTATATGTTCTTCAAAACCAGGACTTCCTTTTGTTATTATGGTTCTTTCTCCATCCACCCAATAAATAACCTTATCTAAAGTTCCATCAAAACCTTCATCAAAATAATGTGACTCTTTTGTTTCAAATTTTACAGCACCTCTCATATCTTCATTTCCATTGAAAGATGAAACCATTACTCTTCTTTCTTTACTACAACTAACTAAACCAACCAACAACATTCCAGCAGTTAATAATTTTCTAAATCTTTTCATTTTCAAAACTTAACTTCTAATCCACCAATAACAGTACAATCTGAATCAGAAAAAATTACATCAGCATAACCATTCTTAAAACTAGCACCAACTCTACCACTTAAACTACCAATTCCATCATCAACCAATTTTCCAGTTACTCCAACTCTAGGTGAAACTCCTCTTATCTCAGGTAATTGATAAATTGTCTCCAACTCTGTTGTTTGAGTTCCAAACACATCAGAATATCTACCTTCAACTACAATTCCACCAGGCTTAGTTCTTTGCCAAAGATAAGAAAAAGTACGCCTACAATAGTAAGGTTAACGGGCAAGCCTTCTACTGCCTTCAGCAATGTCT
>CBFCXS010000022.1:0-8738 GCA_965602085.1 Candidatus Woesearchaeota archaeon | reverse complement strand
GAAATTAAAAAAGATATTGGTAAAGTTAAAAGAGATTTAGGAGCTTTAGAAATATTACATGAAGATAATTTGCTACCTAAGGATTATTATGTAGAAAGTAGAACTCAATTAGATGAATCCTTAAATTTGTTAGAAGAGGAGATTGGTAAGAAATGAAATTTAATTTAATTGTAGGATTGTATATTTTAGGTTTTATTCTATTAGAGATTGTTTAGGAAGGTTTATATAGCAGGACATATTCTAATAACATAGGTTGGTAACATATGTTTAATATAAGATTTGAAGGTTTAAGATTAATTCCTTCAAAAAGTGCTGCTGAGGAATTAGTAAAATATGGTCTTATAATTGAAGATTGTAAAGAAATTTTGGAAAATGGTTATGAACCAAGAAAAAGAGATAAAAATACAGTAGAAAAGTGGATGGATTTTAAAAATAAAACTTATAATGTTGTTGTAGTAAAATCATATAATTTTTTATATGGAGAGGAAGTTTATTTGATAAAACATGTTGGAAAATTTACAAAAAAGAAATTAAGGAGGATAGAAAAATGAAAGGAATGAAATGTATGTGTGGAAAAGTTGCAAAATATGTTGAACACTTGAAATTTAATGGTTATGATATTGATGGATGGAAATGTGATAATTGTAAGGAAGAATATTATAATCCAGAAAAAGCTGAAAAGATTTTGTTATTAAATAAATTAAAGAAACATAAATTTAGTTTAAAATTAAGTCAGGTAAAGAGTAATTTAATTTTAAGAATACCAAAGGAAGTAAGTGAAGTGTTAGGTCTTCGTAAAGGTGGAAAAGTAGAGTTTGGATTGAAGAATTTAAATGAGATTATAATACACCCATTAAAAACATGAGAATGAAAGGTTATGAATGTGGTGGAAAGGTGATTAAAAAGAAGGTTATGGGTGAGAAGTATGGGGGAGAAATTTTAGAACCTGAATTAAGACCTGAGTGGATTAAAAAGATGAAGAAAAGACAATTAGAGCCTACTGTTAAGATTGGTACTTTGATGAACTTTAGAAAAAGATATGGTCTAAGTTAAAAAATGAAAAGAAAGGTATTGAGACAAGCTATTTTGGTAAAACCAAGTGAACTAATAAAACTTGGTAAAGAGTTGAAAAAAGAACAGAAAGAATTAGATGATAATTTAAAACTAAAAAAGCATGAAAGAAAAGAAAATAGCTTTGTTGTTTCAATAATTAATAAGCAACCAAAATGTTCTGATACTTGGCAATTTGAAAAAAAGAATAGTGAAGAAGAGTAAGAACTATAGATTGGTCAGATAAGTATCAAAGATGTTCAAGAAAAGTTTAATAAACTCTTATTCTATTCTTATTTTATGTTTAAATTTTTAAAAGAGAAATTAAAGAAGGTAGTAAAAAGTATTAGTAAGAAGACTGAAGAAGTTAAAGAGAAAGAAGAAATTAAGAAAGTTAAAGAAAAGGAAATTAAACCTAAAGAAAAGAAAAGTTTGATTAAAAAAATAAAAGAGAGAGTAACTACAACAAAGATTTCTGAGGATAAGTTTGGGGAATTATTTTGGGAGCTGGAAGTTATTTTGTTGGAGAACAATGTTGCAACTGAAGTTATTGATTTGTTTAAAGAAGATTTGAAAGAAAAATTAGTTGATAAAGCTTTAAAGAGAGGACAGGTTCAAGAAATTATTAAGAAAAGTTTGAAAGAAAGTATTGAAAATTTATTTAGATTTGAAGAGTTTGATTTGATAAAAAATATTGATAAGAAACCTTATGTAATTTGTTTTGTTGGAGTGAATGGTTCTGGTAAAACAACTACTATTGCTAAGATTGCTAATTTATTATTAGAGAAAAAATTAAAATGTGTGTTAGCTGCTGCTGATACATTCAGGGCTGCTTCAATTGAGCAATTAGAAAAGCATGGTAAAAAGTTAGGTGTGAAAGTTATTAAACAGGGTTATGGTTCTGATCCTGCTGCTGTGGCATTTGATGCAGTTGAGCATGCTAAAGCTAAAGGTTTGGATGTTGTTTTGATAGATACCGCTGGTAGAATGCATAGCAATAAGAATTTATTAGCAGAGATGAGGAAGATTATAGATGTTTCTAAGCCTGATTTGAAGATATTTGTTGGTGAAAGTATAACTGGGAATGATTGTGTTGAGCAAGCTAAGAGTTTTAATGATGCAATAAACTTTGATGGTATAATTTTGTCTAAGGCTGATGTTGATGAGAAGGGCGGAGCTGCTATTTCTGTGAGTTATGTAACTGGCAAACCTGTCTTATTTTGGGGTGTAGGTCAGGAATATGGGGATTTAGAGAAATTTGATAAGGGTAAGATTCTGGAAACATTAGGTTTATAGAAAGGTTTATATATTAGTTATACATATGTATAATTAAGGTGATACTATGGCGATAGAAGTTGTAATTAAAAAATGGGGAAATTCGTTAGGGGCTATTTTCCCTAAGAAAGAGATTGAGAAAGAGCATTTAAGACCTAATAAAAAAATAATTATAGAAGTAGTTAAAAAAGCTGACCTTAGGAATATGTTTGGTAGTTTAAAAAGAAAGATGTCTGGACAAGATTTTAAAAATATGGTGAGAGAGGGATGGGAGTAAAAACTTTTTTCTTTGATACTTATGCTTTTCATGAGATAATAAATAAAAATCCTAATTATAAAAATTATATTTGTGAAATTGCAATAGTAACTACAAGATTAAATTTGATGGAATTATATTATGGTTTATTTTTAAAGTATGACAAAAAGACTGCAGATGAATATTATAATAAACTTTTATATTATGTTATAGATTTAGATGATGATACAATAAAAGAGGCTATGGTATTTAGAGCAAGCAATAAAAATAAAAAAATGAGTTATGTTGATTGCATAGGTTACATACTATCTATAAAAAGGAATATTAAGTTCTTAACTGGCGACGAAGCTTTTAAAAGCTTACCTAATGTTGAGTTTATAAAATAAAATGGTACTAGAGAAGTTAGGAGAAGCATTAAAGAAGACTCTGAAGAAGATAGCTGGAAGTGCATTAGTTGATAAGAGGCTGATTGATGAGTTGGTTAAGGATATACAGAAGGCGCTTTTACACTCAGATGTTAATGTTCAGTTAGTTTTTGATTTAACTAAGAAGATTAAAGAGAGAGCTTTGGATGAGAAGCTGCCCAAAGGTATTGACCAGAGAACTCATTTGGTTAATATAGTGTATGAAGAATTGGTTAAATTTTTGGGTGATGAGAAAAAAGAAATTAAGTTGAGTAAGAAAAAACCTAATAAAATTATGTTAGTTGGTTTGTTTGGTTCTGGTAAAACTACAACTGCTGGCAAATTAGGAAATTATTTTAAGAAGAGAGGAATGAAAATTGCTTTACTACAACTTGATGTTTGGAGACCTGCTGCAGCTGAGCAGTTGGAGCAGTTAGGTTCAAAATTAAAAATTGATGTTTTTACAGATAAAAAAGAGAAAGATGCTTTAAAGATTTATAAGAAATTTGAAAGCAAGTTTTCTAAATATGATTTATTGATTGTTGATACTGCTGGTAGAGATGCTTTGAGTAAGGATTTAATAAAAGAAATTGAGAATGTTTCAAAATTAGTTAAGCCAGATGAAAGTCTTTTAGTAATTAGTGCTGATATAGGTCAGGCTGCACAAAAACAAGCTGAGCAATTTCACAAGAGTTGTAAAATTACTGGTGTGATTGCTACAAAGATGGACGGGACTGCAAGAGCAGGTGGTGCTTTGAGTGCCTGTAATATTTCTGGTGCACCAATTAAATTTTTAGGTGTAGGTGAAAAGGTTGATGATTTAGAAGAGTTTAATCCAAAAGGTTTTGTTGGAAGATTGTTAGGTATGGGTGATTTGGAAGCTTTGTTGGATAAGGCTAAAGAGGCTATCACCGAGGAGAAAGCTCAAGATTTGGGTAAGAAATTTTTGAAAGGAGAATTTAACTTTTTAGATCTTTATGAGCAGTTGCAAGCTATGAGCAAGATGGGACCTATAACTAAAATATTAGATATGATTCCTGGAATGGGTAATATGAAAATTCCTAAAGATATGTTAGAAGTTCAGGGTGATAAATTGAAGAAATGGAAATTTGCAATGCAAAGTATGACAAAAAAAGAATTAGAGGATCCTGATATATTAACTAGTGATAGAATTGAAAGAATTGCAAAAGGTTCTGGTTTGACAATTGGTGAAGTTAAAGAATTAATAAAACAATATAAACAAAGTAAAAAAATGATGAAGAAGATGAAGGGCAAAGGTATGGATAAGATGATGAAGAAATTTCAAGGAATGATGTAATGAAAATAGAAAAAGATTTTACTAAGAAATGGGAAGTTTCACTTACTGCTTTTGAGGACGAAGAGGGTAAGAAATATAAAGTTACTCGAAGAATGCCTAATATGTCTGTAGCTGAAACTAAATTTTTTAAATCTAAAGATGAAGCTAAGAAACAATATGAGGAATGGCTAAAGTAATTTTCTTCATTTTAGATTTTAGTTCTTGAATTAATTTTGGCTGATTGAGTTTGAAAGTGTCTGGAATATTTAAAGATAAAATACGTTTTTTCATATATTGTTTTGGGAATCTTTTAGAAATTTCAGTTCTTTGTTCATCTTCCATTACTACAATTGTGTCTGCCCAGGATAATTGTTTTTCTGTTACTGGTTTTTCATTATAAAGACCTGCTGATTTGGTTGTAAATTTAGTTTTAAAGAGCTTTTCAGCTGTTTTACTCCTATTCTGATTTTGATTACAAACAAATAATACTTTCATATTCTAACAGTTATATTTAAGTATTATAAATTTTACTATTGGTAGGATGACAAGAATTATTCAAAGAGGTGCTGAGGCTGTTTTAATTCTGAATAAAAATAATTTAATCAAACAAAGAATTAAGAAAAATTATAGATTAGAAGAAATTGATATTGTTTTAAGGAAAAGGAGAACTAAAAAAGAAGTTAAATTGTTAAATAAAATTGATTTTTCTCCAAATGTAATTAAGTCTTCTGAGTTTGATATAGAAATGGATTTTATTGATGGTGATTTAGTTAAAGATGTTGTTGATAGTTTAAGTAAGAAAGAGAGGAAGAAAGTTTGTGTTGAAATTGGAAAAAAAATAGCTCAGATGCATGATGATAATATAATTCACGGTGATTTAACTACATCAAATATGATTCTGAAAGGTAAAATTTACTTTATTGACTTTGGTTTGGGTTTTGTTTCTAGGAGATTTGAAGATAAAGCAGTGGATATACATTTGTTAAGGCAGGCTTTTGAAAGCAAGCACTATATGAATTATGATGAGTGCTTTAAGGCTGTTTTAGAGGGGTATAAACAGAGTAAGACTTTTAAGGACGTTATGAAGCAATTGGAGAAGGTAGAGTTGAGAGGAAGATATAAGGGTAAGAATAAGTAATTTTATAAATCCTATTTCTATTTAATTATTATAGCTCCGTAGTGTAGCGGCCAAGCATTCGGGATTTTGGGTCCCGAGACCCAGGTTCAAATCCTGGCGGAGCTACTTTTTTTAAGAAAATTTATATAGTTTTGAGTTTTATTAAGTTTAAAATGGATAAGGGTGATTTTGGTACAATTCTTATGAAGGTAGGTGCTTTACTTATTTTAGGTTGGGCTTTTTTAAAGATTATAGGTGTGATAGAATCCCCTGTTTGGGTTGAGATGATCCCTTATATTGGAGGAGGAGCAGGTATTCTTGGTGTAACTTATCATTTAGGTAAAATAATGAAAGGAATAGAAGAAACAGAAGGTAAAGTAAATGAAGTATTAGAAATAAAAGAAAAATTTACTCAACTTGAGCATGAGCATAAATTAGCTTTAGATGGAAAATTAAAGATTAAGCATAAGTAATTCTCCATAAATTTTATATATCTCTTGTTATTACTTTAGTTTAGGAGGGTGGTTTTTAAAAATGGCTGAAAAAGAAATTGGAAAGGTATTTAGTTATTTCACGAATGTAGGCGTGGCTGCAATTAAATTAACTGCTGGCCTTAAAGTTGGTGATGAGATTCATATAAAAGGGAGTACTACTGATCTTACTCAGAAAGTTAAGAGTATGCAGATAGAGAATAAAGCTGTAGATAAAGCAAAGAAGGGTGATGACGTGGGAATAAAGGTAGATGACAGAGTGAGACCTAATGATAAGATTTATAAAGTAACTTAATGCTAAATTTTTAGTAATGGATGGGTTGGCTAAAAACTTGCCTATACCGGAGACTTAATTTCTAAGTTTCCTTTTAATGAGATAAAAATGGCTAGAATGTATTCACGGAAGAGAGGAAAAAGTGGTAGTAAGAAACCTATTAAAAAGGCAAAGAAAAGCTGGGTCAGATACTCTGCTAAAGAAGTTGAGCAATTGACTTTGAAAATAGTTAAATTAGAGAAAACTCCAAGCCAGATTGGTTTAATTCTGAGGGATAATTATGGAATCCCAGATGTTAAGATAATAACAAAGAAAAGTATAACTAAAATATTAAAAGATAATAAGTTAGATTTGAAGATACCTGAAGATTTAACAGCTCTGATTAAAAAGGCAATTAGGTTGATGAAACATCTTGATAATTTTAAGAATGATCAGACTGTTAAGAGAGGTTTAACTTTAACAGAGAGCAAAATAAACAGATTAGTTAAGTATTACAAAAGAAAAGGTAAGTTAGATAATAAATGGAAGTATGAAAGAAGCAAGGCTAAAATGCTTGTAAGTTAAAATGGAGGAATTTTTTGAAAGGATAAAACAGGCGGTTAAGTTATTTAATTCTCTAAAAAAAGAAAAACCTATTAGGATAATTTCTCATCATGATGCTGATGGTATAACTTCAGCTTCAATTCTTGTTAAGGCTTTGAAAAGAAAAGATATTAAATTTTCTTTATCTATAGTTAAGCAAGTTGATGAAGATTTGATTGAGCAGTTGAATAGAGAAGTTTGCGAAACTGTGTTTTTTACTGATTTGGGTTCAAGTTCTTTGAAATTATTAAGTGAAAATTTGAAAAAAGAAAATGTAATTATTTTAGACCACCATATAATTGATAAAGTTAAGATGGATTTTATGCAGGTTAACCCTCATGAATTTAAAATTGATGGCGGGAAAGAGGTTTCTGGTGCTGGTGTTGTTTATTTTTTTGTTAAGGAGTTGGATGCTGTGAATGTTGATTCTGCTTATCTTGCTTTGATTGGTGCAATAGGTGATGTTCAAGAGAATAAAGGTTTTTCTGGGTTGAATAAGTTAATTTTGGATGATGCAATTAATAGTGGGAAATTGGAAATTAGGAGAGGTTTGAGAATGTTTGGTATGCAAACAAAGCCTATACATAAAGTTCTTGAGTATAGTACTGATCCATATATACCAGGTGTTACAGGTAATGAGGAAGGGGCTAGGAAATTTTTAGAAGAAATTGGTATAGATTTTAGAGAGAATGGCAGATATAAGAAGTTGATTCACTTGAATGATGATGATATGAAAAAGTTGGTTACCTCTATTATATTAACTAGACTTGGTAGTGAAGAAAATCCTGATGATGTTTTAGGTCCTATTTATTTATTAAAAGATGAGGAAGATGAGAGTCCTACAAGAGATGCTAAAGAATTTTCAACTCTGTTAAATGCTGTTGGAAGAATGCATAAATCTGGTTTGGGTATTGGAACTTGTTTGGGTTGTTTAGAACTTAAAGAAGATGCTATAAATTTATTACAAAGTTATAAAAGGGAGATTATTGATTCATTAAATTGGTTTTATAAAAATAAAGAAAGTTCCAGTGTGATTGAAGAGAAAGGATATATAATTATTAATGCCGGAGATAATATAAAGGAATCATTAATTGGAACTTTGGCTTCAATAATTTCTAAATCAAATCTTTATAGAAATGGGACTGTAATTGTTGCTATGGCTTATACTCTTGATGGTTCAATAAAGATAAGTTCAAGGTTGATGAATGTAAAAGGAAAGAATTCTATTAATCTGAATAAAGTAATGAAGAAAGTTGTTGAGAACTTTGGTGGTGTTGGCGGTGGGCATGATGTTGCTGCTGGTGCTTCTATACCTCAAGAGAAAGAGAAGGAGTTTATTGCTTTTATGCAGAAACAATTAGAAGGAGTGTATGTTGAGGAGAAGATAAAATAGTAAGCTTTATTAATGCTTATTTTTGAGATAATTAAAATGGTTAAAAAAGAAAAGAAAAAGAAGTCTTGGATTAAGATTTTAGCACCAAGTATATTTAGAAATAAAGTAATTGGTGAGACTTTCAAAAGAGATAAGTTAGTTGGAAAGACAATAAAGGTAAGTTTGTCAAATTTAATAGGAGATATGAAGAAACAGAATATAAATATAGGCTTTGTAATTACAAATGTTAAGGATGATAAAGCTGAAACTGAAATATATAAATATTTTTTATCAACTGGTTATTTGAAAAGGTTGGTTAGAAAAGTAAGAAACAAAATTGATGATAGCTTTATTGCTGAGACTAAGGATAAAATAAAAATTAAAATAAAGCCTTTTATGATAACGAGGGGTAGAACAAGCAAATCCAAATTAACTGCTATAAGGAAGTTATCTAAGGAATTATTGACTAAGTTTGTTAATGAGACTAGTTTTGAAGATTTTATTAGAGAAGTAGGTTCTTTTAGGATCCAAATAAAGCTTAAGCAAACCTTGAGAAAAATATATCCTTTAGGATTATATGAGATAAGGCTTATTGAGAAGATTAAGTAAGTTTTATAAAG
>CBFCXS010000021.1:0-8804 GCA_965602085.1 Candidatus Woesearchaeota archaeon | reverse complement strand
ATATTTGAGCGGGGAGCAGGTTTGAATCCTGTCAGGTGCATTCTATCTGAATAACTCAATAGAGGGGGAGCAAATGTATATCTTAAAAGGTAATCATCCAATATGCAAACGTCTTGATGCTAGAGTCAAGACATGGAAAGAAATGATAAAACTTTTAGAAGATTGGACAGATAACGGATATGAAGTTACCATAGAAAAAATCAAAAAGGAGTTTAAATGAAAATTACTGTTTGCTATAACCCTTTACCTTCTGATCATAATCAGAAAATCAGGGAAAAAATAAACGATAAAATAAAGAAACTTATTGATAGGAGAAAGAAAAATGTCAAAATTGGTAAAGATGATAAGTATGATTCTGATTAGTATGAGCAACTTATGTTTTGCTGATGATCATACAATTATATCTCAAACATACAGGATTGTTACAGCTTATAATGCAGGTGATCCAAAACAAACTGATGATACTCCCTGTATTGATGCCAGTAATGACAATATCTGTCAAGCCTTAGATCAAGGTGAATTAAGATGTGCAGCTAACTTTGTCAAGTTGGGAACCAAAATCCATATTGATCAAGTTGGAACCTGCCTTGTTACTGATAGGACAAATAAAAGGTATAAAAATAGAGTTGACATTGCTATGAAAAAGCATGAGAAAAAGAAAGCTCTAAAATTTGGTAGACAAAAATTGTTAGTTAAAATTCTAAAGTAAAAAGGAAAAACAAAATGCATGATTATAACTTCAAACAAGAAGCAAGAGAAGCTTTCTTTAAATTGGATATGGATGCCAAAGTGGAAGATTATAATGTCATGATAGGAGCATTAGTAAATGAGCTTCAGGAACTATTCATTGATAAAGACCTATTCCCAAATTGCTATATGGATGTTCTGAAAACCAAACTGATAGAAGCAATCGAAGGTTCTGTGGACATTGCCAATAAAGTCAAAGCAGGGGAATTAGAATTAGATTGGGAAACTGAACCAATACCAAAGGATATATAAAATGAGCTATTATGAAGATGTATATTGTAATGAATGTGGTATGCAGGTATGTCAAACCTGTGGATGCTGCTATAATGAATCATGTGAATATGCATGTTGTCCTGAAATTGAAAAGGATGAATGTTAAATGGATGAACCAAAAAATGAAAGGAAACAAGAAGCTTCTTAAAGAATTAGAAGAAATGTCAAAGTTATTAGCCGATTACAAAAGGCTGAAAGCTGTATGGGGAACCCTTGGGCAATCCGGTTGGAGAAAAAGATATCTTGACAAAATCAAGCCGAAAGGATATAAAACAAACAAATGAAACTTAAATTTCACATTCTTCATAAATGGAAATATGGATTAACAGATATGCATAGGTCATGTAAAAAATGTCCTATACGTCAATATAGAGTTTGGAATGATAGTGGTAAATCTAAGTGGTTTGTTTGGAAGGACAAATAAATGTGGAAAAATAAGGTAAGAAGAAAAAAGAAGATAGCTGATCGAATTGTTCTTTCCCAAAGAACAAATTTCAAAGACCTAATTGCCATTGTTGATTTGAAACCTGATGATGAAGAAACGGGATTTGTCCATTATTGTGATCCACGTTCAAAACCGGACTTTGCTAAATGGATATTCAGAAGACCACAAAGGATTAAACATGCAAACTCCAAAGATATTTAAACAATATTCGGATTCTGTAATCATACTCAATGAATTTGTTAAAGAGATGGAAAAGGTATATGAAACAGAATTCAATCTCAATCTGATATCAAATCCTGAAGATGATGAAATGTTCCATGTGAAACAGACCTATCGAAAAGCCAAAGAATTACTCAAAGAGATAGGGGAACTATATGAGTGAAGACTTTCGATACTAAGTTTACAGATAAATGCCATACATGTTTTTTTTACAAAGAGCATATGTGCAAGTATTATACTACTGAATTCTACTCACTGAATCATGAATGCAGAAGCAATGGTTATAAATTCTGGAAAGATATAAATATAAATGAATTCATTAAAGAAGAAGAAATGTTGATAGGAGAATAACATGGCATTAAAAATTGTGATTTCAATTCCAATAAATTTCAACTTAGAGTTAAATGAGTCAGAGTTAGATGCTGTTCGTGATTACTATGGCCTTACTGAAGATGCTCCTGAAGAAATGTATTCACCTGAAAAGTTATCAGATGCTATTGAAAATGAAATCAGACAGATGGTAGTCGATATGGAAACTGATTACTTGAGTATGCAATAATGTGGTGGAAGAAATATTGGCAGAAATTGAAATGCCATTTTGGATGGGGTCTTTATCATTTCTGGCATAAGCCAGTAGTGGTCATTGATACCATGAAACCAACTACTACCGATATTGTAAAATGTGAGTCATGTGGAAAGCTATTTGGAATGAATCATAATGTTAAATCAATACTTCCTCTTGATGATGAGATGATTAAAATGTATCAGCTATTTGGAAACAAGATGGAATATTTAGAATGATGATGAATTGGAAATGGACATACTACTTAGGATTCTTTACAGTTTATACCGTTTTGAATTATATGTTTGATTATGAACCCTATAATAGTGTGATTCTTTTCATGATATTGGTCTTGGCAGATATGGATACCTTTTCGTGAAGGAAGGAAAATAAAGATATGATCGTATATCTTGTACAAGATATACCGTTACTTTCAAAATTGAACATTAGAGTTATACATTAAGAAATGGATGAATTCCTATTTCAAATAGAATGGTTAAAGAAGTATGCCTTTAATAATAAACTTGATATGGATTTTCAAAGTTCGAATACTCCTGTCTCCAAAGAATACTTCATTAATATCAATGAGAATACCATATTAGGATTTACCATAGAAGAAGCTATATACTTTTCTGAAATTAATTTTGGTGAATTACCGAAATTAGCCTTGTGTTTCACAAGGCATTTATCTATAAAGTTTAAAAATGATTTTCCAGAAGATTTAAACTTTGACTTCTATCTAAACAAATTCGAATTTGATATAAATGTTCCCATAGCAACTTATCAGCAACAATCCAAATATGGTGGAATCCTTGTTCATTTCATTCAACAAATACTTTGAATATATATCTTGTACAAGATACGTGCTCAAATCTGAGAATTATATGCTCAAATTTGAGCATAAAAAAATGAAAAAAAATCTTGACATTCTAATCAACCCTTGATAGGACTGTCTTAAGAGTTGCAATGGTCTGCTCTGATTAACATGTCAACGCTTGCCATGTAGTTCCCTAAAGAGGATAATCAAAGCTTGGATTTTGGGTATCTGTTCAAACCATTCCCCATGATTCTAACAGAAACCCCCCTAAAGAAAAATCCCCATTGTAACTCTGCTCTTTGATATTTCAGTTTGCTATCTTCCTATGCTCCTTCATTAAACCCTTTTATGGGTATATTAGTTTAATTAGGATCGAAGGTCTGCTTTTGTCAATAGGGAGATAGCAATTCACTTTGCAATGGTCATATACTCTTTTCCACTCTTTAGCCGGGGTTTAAGAGTAAGGGCCATTGCAATACCCTACGAAGTGGGGGGCTACTATTGGGGAAAGGGATTATCCTTTTCCCCATAGTATTTTAAAAGGGAGTCATATATGAATGATGAGATACCACCAATGGCATATATAACAAGGATGAATTACCAAAGATCGGCTAAAGGATGGTGGGTCAGATTTGTTACTACTCATAAGGCAAAATCAAAGTTAATTGCACACAAGCTATTCAAAGACAGTGATCATATAGACGGTAAACAAGAAGCATTGTTCTTTGCTCAAGAGTGGAGAGATTTCACCTATCAAGACCTATTGAGCAAAGATATAATCAAGGGCTATCGTGATATTAATGGAAATGGTATTCCCCCCGTATATAGAGATGTAAAACCCAATAACACTTCAGGAATAGTAGGTGTGGAAAGAAATGATTTCATCTATTGCAAAAATGTGAATGGAACAGCATATAATATTCACTGTTTTGTATGGAAAGCCACATGGGTAGAGTATGATATCTTTAATGGTCAATACAGAAGAAGACCAAGATCAAAGACCTTTTCCATTACAAGGTGGGGAGAGGATGTAGCTTTTGAAAAAGCAGTTAACCATAGAAAGCAGATGGAAAAATTTTTAATGAGTGAAAGACATATCAAGATTAGAAATAAGTATATGATCAAAGATCGAAAAAGAAAATTCGGCTATCCTGAAAACACTCCGTTAGGCAAACAACCTTGCACCAAAAAGATTTGCTACTGTAATAATAAGGGAGTTTGTCTTGATTAAAATTGGAAGATAAATGAAATCCAATAAAAAAGTAGCCGACCTGATTTGGCTTTATCTTAATATGGAAAAAGAAGAACAATTTTTATTATGGATATTAATGAAATATAATATTGAACATGATGATTTTATTGAACTGGTAAATCTTGCAAAGACAGGAAAGATTAAATAGGAGTAAATGAAATGAGAGCTTGCCCGTTATGTTCAGAGCAGATGGTACAGGAAAGCAACGTGAATGAATTCCCCTCCGATATCTGGTACTGTCCTGTCTGTGGTCATGAAGAAAAAAATCTGGAAGCAGAAGACTATGATCCTGATGATGAGTTATGATGGAAACTGATCCGATAACTGCATTAAACATATTAGAATCAATCAGTTATGGACGATGTAAATATTGTTTAGAAGGATACTCAATTAATAAAAACGGCAAAGTTAGAAAACACAAAGATTGCCCTATAGATTATCCTGATGAAGGACTTATTAGATTTGACTCTGAAAACTATTGGATAGAGGTGGATGGTTTAAAACAAATTGCTGCTGAATTTTATGGAAGCTAAGATATAAACAGTATTAATACTTTATTAATACTCCGATTTGATTTTGAAAATATGAACACATTAAAGCAAAGATTCTTAGAATGGCTAACCCCGAAAGGCATTGCCTTCTTTAAAGGTCTTCTCAAAGAGCATGGAACCATCTTAGCCGTATGGATGGAAGGAGACATACCTCATGCCGTTCATTTCAGAGAAGGGATGCAGGTTCGAAACTGGATGAGGTCTCAACCTGAATTTGCCGATAAGTTATTAGATGATCATTGGTTGGATGATCATTGGGCTAAATTTGTAGAGGAATGCATAGGAGAATAATGTGGAAGAATTAACCGATGGAGATAGAATGTATCGTGCTCTGAAAGCCAGAAAAAGCAAAATCGTTTATGGTCATTGTAGAACCTGTATAGAAGATATGCCATACGGTGTTGCCCCTAAAGATTGGGCAAGATTGGAAGTGATCATTGATTTACAAACGGGAATGCTTGTGGTAGGCTGTAGGAGATGCAATTTACATATAGCTACTGCTATGATGGATTCAGCTATTGTCAAGCATATAAACGATTGTGGGTGTGAAAGGTGTAAACGTGAAAAAGACCAGACAAGACATTGAAGAAATTGCTTTGATCATTATTGGGTGTCAATTATTGGTTGTCAATTATGCATACCGATTCTGTAGGGGAATTTACAAAAAATTTTTTCCCAATTTTTTTTGAAATGAAAATCGGTATTAACATTTGATATACCGGATATATACAATAGAGGTGTAAAGATACTTTACAAAAAAAGTGTGGCTGAGATTGATAAAAGTGTGTGGAAGTATAGGGTATATGCCAGTTTGGGAACCCCCCCTCCAATAAAATCAATGAGTAAAATCTCCCCATACAACTACATGTATGGTTATCTGTGGATAGCTACGGTGTGTCTTATGTCTACTATATATCTATGTCATATACTACACAGTTAACAGGTAGCACCTGCTATGCTGTATTAGCCCTCTATATATCCAATGATATCAACTGCTTATAACAACGTCCGATAAGAACCATTATGTAAACTTTTTTCATAAGTGCTTGATAACACTCAATATAATCACTATATAGGGTGTTAACTGATAGGTGCTCCCTACCATATATAATCAATACATCAGCACAACTACATCCCCGAATTTCCCACCTGTATTTCATGTAGTTATGTAGTTATGTAGTTGTATGGCTGGATTTCAGAGAATTTGGTGCATTCAAAAGAGGGTGATATATTTTCCCCATTTTTACGTGTTAAATCAAGTACTTACAGCTATAACTGGTGATATCAACACTCTACGGCTCTTTTCTTGCCTATTTTCTGCCCTTTCCCCCTTGTTTCTGCCTATTTTCTTTACACTTATATATACATCATTCATACTGTATATATTCTTTACATGTGGAATCATGCCTTCCTATACACCCTGATTTTTTTTCCTTTGATATCTTTTCTCTTGACTTTTATTTTTATTATGATATATCCTTCTTGAAAATAGGTATATCTGATATGCCTTCTTATTCTCACCTTTTGACTCACCTTATAATTCCATATATCGGATATCCCTATTTGTTGTCAAGCGTTTATTTTAATTTATCCCTCGTTTTTATTTGCTTTACAAACAGTAAGGAGTATGATATGGTACTCAAGAAATCAATTGCTTATGAACTGCCTAATCATCAATTTGTCTTGTCCTTTGATTCGGTAAAAGAAGCTCAAGCATTCAGGGATTGGATGTTTACAGGGCCAGATAAATTTCATCAAAAAGGTGGCAAGAAAACCTTTGATGATTGGTATCTTAGGTTAACCTTGCTACAGGCTAAACAACATGAAAAAAAGAGGTCGAAAACCGTACTCAAAAGAGTTGGCTGAAGACGTTAGATGGTACTATAAGAATACCTCTTGCTCTGTTACAAGGATAGCTTCACACTTTGGGATATCTTCTACCACTGTTGACCATATGATTAGCAAGACAGGTGCTTATAAGGATAAGATAAATCCAAGATTTAAGTTTAATTTAAAACCTAAATTATCTTGGCTTATATTAGATGGTCGTGCTTGGGATGATCCTGATAAAGCTTGTGTCTATTGTGCCTATGATAGTAGAGATAGCAAGCTTGCTGAAGTCTATAAAGATAGGGATGAAGATTGGCCTGATGGAGTTATATTTGAGTATGAACAACATATTAAAAAAGAGTATGATGAAAAGTTAGGCAAAGATAAGTTTACTACATATATACTCAATAAGAAGTTATTAGGATAGGATGAGTATTATGAAAAGAAATCTTAAAAGAGGTCAAGATAAAGTTAATTCTAAAAAATGTCATATCTGTGGACATACAAATAGAAGTCATATGGGTACTTGTGTTAGTTGCTTTCATATTAAGTTTTATTATCCAAAGATGAAACAAGTAAAGAAGATAAGATATGAGAAGTGAGCTTGTTAAAGTTAAAGGTCGTGGAGTCTGTATATTGATTAGTGATATTAATCCTGCTTACCTTATTCATTCTATGGAAACATATAAAGAACCTCAACCTTATAGCAATGGAGTCTTTACAGATATTATAATTATTAGTGACTTGATTAGAAGTGGAAAGAAGATTGCTGCTATAAAGGAAGTTAGAGGTCAAACAGGTATGGGTTTGAAAGAAGCTAAAGAATATATAGATAAGTTCTTACCTATGGGACTAAATGAGTTAGCAAGTTTTGATTATAATCATGCTGCTCAATCCTTTATCAATGCTAATATGCCTGTGATAGATTATTTGACTGAAGATGAAATGGAAATATTATGAAGCTATTAGAAGAATGAACAAAGAGTTATTTAAACAGATAGGTATTCTTATTATTATTTATTTGGTGTCTTATTTCTTTTTTTATATGTTATCCTTAGTTATTCCTTTTGTTTTATCCTTAGAATACATCCCATGAGAAGAAACACCATATAGCTATTACTATGATGATAGCTATTATAAATGTTCTATTTGATATGTCCTTTTTCATATTTCTTCTATTATGACTGCCTTTTCTGCTTCTTGTTTTGATACCTTATTATTCCTTATATAGAACCTTATCCATTCTGCTCTTAAGGTATTTGCTCTTTTTATTGTCTTTGCTGTTTCTTCTGTGAATCCATCTACTTTGATTGCATACTTTGCAGGTTTGCCTTTCTTGGCATCTAAATCCTTTTGGAGTGCCTTTGACATATATACTTCAGTGAGATATCTTTTTAGTTTCATTTTATGACCGTGTAAGTGTGTGTTATTTATGGACATTAAAAGAGGTGTTTCAAGAAATAGAGTTATACCATATCTTGTGCAAGATTTGAGAATATATTTAGAGTTTCTGTAATTTCCTAATTCTTTATAATGGTATTCTAACCTTTCCCCTTCTCATTAGATAATTTGCTAATCCTTCTTTTGCTTTTTCTAATGTTGTGTGTTGATCTGGATGATAATGTCCAACATGTTCATCCCAAATTCTCCAAACTGCTGTTGTCTTCCCTGGTTTCATCTTTCTATCCTTTATATGTTCCATGTGGGCCTGTTCCACCTACCATCTCAATTCTATACATTTTATCAGGTGTCATGAATACATCAAATGATTTTCCTACCCCTGCAAATTTAGTCATAGGGTTTTTTACTCGTTCTATCTTCAAGTCTTTAATGACTTGCTTTTTTATCTTCTCTGCATTTTTTCTATTAAACTTAAAAACTTTCATGTAATCAGACCATGTTGCTTCTTCTGTGATATATCTTTCAAATCTCATGATATTATCTCTCCATCCACCCTTGTTTTCTTGACTTCTCTATCATCTTATCAAATGCAATCTTAGCTTCATCTTCATCCTTGAATTTTTTTCTTGATATACTATTTCTTACACCTGATACTGCTGTGGGGCTAGGAACTTCTGTGGATATAGCTATCTCCTTTCCCTTTACGG
>CBFCXS010000020.1:0-8872 GCA_965602085.1 Candidatus Woesearchaeota archaeon | reverse complement strand
TTGTTTCTTAAGTTGCTTTATTCTGTTAGAGATTTGCTTTGGAGTTTTTAAACTTACCATTATATCACCTCTTTTGATTAAATATTATAGAATATATTAATACTTTATTCTTTAAAAGTTTTTTTATTTTACTTTTTTGCCTAATTTTTCGAATTTTTCTTGGTTAATTACCTTAATTATTACTTCTTTTAATTTTTTATGATAGTTTGTTTTTAATTTATATGCTTCAAAATATATATTGCGTTAAATAGTCAATTGGCAGAACACGCGCGTAAGATATTTAAAGGGAAGTTTATTATTGGTAATAATGAGAATGAATGTTTTAAAATTGCTTGGGAATAATATTGATATCAAAAGAATAAAAATAAATAAACAAAGTTTGCAGATTTTAATTAAATATAATTCTTTATGCAAAATTCCTAAAATAATAGAATTAGATAAAAATTTTGTGGAGGGTTTTGCTTATTATATTGGGGATGGTAGAATTAGAACTAATAAGGGCTTATCCACAATTAATAGTGATTTAAAGATAATTAAATTTTTTATTAATTGGTTAAATAAATATTTTAAAGTTAGATATTCAAATATTAAAATTAATATTAAAACTAACACTTCTTATTTTAGTAAGAACTTAGTGAAAAATGGTTTTATTGAATTTATGAAATTAGATCTAGATAAGAATAAAATTAAAGTTTTTAAGAAATTAGGTGCTAAAAAACATCATAAAGTACTTTATGAAATTATGGTTTATAAAACTGTTTTAAAATCTATTTTTGATTTACTCTTGCCAAAAGTTAGGAGTTTATGTTTGAAAGATAATAAATTAGCCTCTGCTTATGTAAGAGGCATTATGGCTGCTGAAGGGTCTCCTCAATTTAATATTAAAAAAGGAATTAGAGCTGTTCGTCTAAAAATGAAAGATAAAGAAGAAATAGAATATATAAATATTTTATTAAAAAATTTGAATATAAACTCAGATATATATTATTCAAAAAGTGATAATGAATGGTTAATTAGTATAACTGGGGTGTATGAATTATTGAAATTACATAAAATAAATATTTTTGGTCTTAATTCTGAAAGAAAAGATAGATTTGATTATTTACTTTCTAGTTATAAGAGAAAACAGTTCAAAAAGGGTAATGTAACTAAAGAATATTTAATTCAGTTATCAAAATTTATAAAAAATAATAAAATTACTACTGCTCCTAAATTGGCTGAATATATAGGAAGAGAAAGAACTAGGGTTATTTTTGTATTGAGAAATTTGCAGAAAAAAGGTTTAGTTGAAGCAAGAAGGGAACTAATTCGTGGGAGACCTTTTGTTTTTTCTATTACAGAAAAAGGAAATGAATTAATTAATAACCTTTCCTAGATTTTCTAATTTTTCCCCTTCTATTACTTTTTTAATAATTTCCTTTAAATTACTTATTTTTACTCTTATTTGCTTAGTAGTATCCCTTGATCTGATAGTCACTTTTTTATCTTTATTTGTGTCAAAATCTATAGTGCATCCTAGTAATGTTCCTATTTCATCATTTCTTGCATAGCGTCTCCCTATAGAACTTGTTTTTTCGTAGACACAAGTGAAGTCATTTTTTAGCTCATTGTAAATATCTTTTGCCTGTTTTACTAATCTTGGTTTGTTTTTTACTAATGGGAAAATTGCTACTTTAATTGGTGCAAGTTTTGGATGTAATTTTAGAACTATATTTCCTCTTTTTTTATCTTCATTGTATGCATCAAATATGAAAGTTAGGAATGCTCTCTCAACTCCTTGTGAAGGTTCTGCTGCTACATATGGTAAAATTTTTTGTTTTGTGTCTTCTTCAAATAATGTTAGGTCTCTTTTTGAGAATTTCATATGTTGCTGTAAATCAAATTGTGTTCTGTCTGCATTTCCGCCTATTTCTTTCCAACCAAAAGGAAATCTATATTCAACATCAAAACATGCTGAAGCGTAATGCGCTAATTCTGATTTTTTGTGTTCTCTTAATCTTAAATTTTCTTTGTTTATCCCTAAGTTTAAGAACCATTCATAATGTTTTGTTATCCAGTATGTGTGCCACTGTGATGTTAATTTTAGTAAACTTTCTGCTTTTACTTCTTGATGTAGTTTCTTTTTGTTTTGCATGTCTGCTGTTAATAAGTTTACTTTTTTATTTTTTATTTCGTTGATTAATGGACATTTATTTATTTGATTTGGTTTTGTGAAGAATTCAATTTCCATTTGTTCAAATTCCCTGGATCTAAATAAGAATTCTCTTGGTGAAATTTCATTTCTAAATGCTTTACCTATTTGTGCTATACCAAAAGGTAATTTTTTTCTTGCATTTTCTGCTGCTAATTTGAAATTTATGAATATTAATTGAGCTGTTTCTGGTCTTAAGAAAGTAGTTGCTCCGTCAATAGGACCAACTTGTGTTTTAAACATAAGATTAAATTCCTGTAGTGATTCAAATTTTCCTGCACATCTTGGGCATCTTAAATTATTTTTCTTTATTATTTCTTTAACTTGGTTTATTGAGTATCCATCTGTGTTTACTTTTAGTTTATCTTCAATTATTTGATCTGCTCTGATTTTGTTCTTACATTTTTTACAAATTATCATGTAATCTACAAATGAATCTACATGTCCTGATGCTTCCCATACTTTCTTGTCTGTGATTATTGAACCATCTATACCTATTATATCATCTCTTGACTGAACAAATGTTTTCCAGAAGTTGTTTTTTATGTTATTTTTTAATTCTGTTCCTAAAGGTCCGAAATCCCAAAATCCTGCTAATGGAGAGTAGATGTCTGAATTTTGATATACAAACCCCTTTTCTTTGCAAAATTTGGTTATTTCACTTATTGATATCATATTTTTAAAGGAACGTCCTCTAGGTTTATAATATTTTTGTAGTCTATTCTTGGACAGGCTGTATTTATCCAACAATCTATTTGTGGGAAGTTTTCTAGCTCTGTTTTATTTATATTATCTGTTATGAATAGATATGAATTCTTTAGTTTGTTTTTAAGTTTGATTGCTTGTTTTAATTTGTATTGCCCTGGTTTTGTTGAAACTATGATTCCATAATTTTTTGCTGAGTAGAATTTGATTAGTTTTCCTTTTTGCTGTTTTTTGTAGGTTTGTATCTCTTGGTTTGTTATTTTTTGGAATTGTTTTGTTTCTGGGTTTAAAGTGTAGATGTTTTTGCTATATTTAATTAATCTTAATGGATGGAACTTTCCTGTTCCTATGTAAAGATAATTTGCTGCTTTTAATTTTGAGCAACCTAAAATTTGTTTTGCTTTTGGGAAATGTTTTTTTACTTCTTTTAGATATTGTATTGTTGTAACTACTTGAAATTTTTCTTTAATCTTTATTTTTTTAAGTAACTCTTTATTAAATTCTAGTGTTGCGTGAATGTTTAGAACTTTCATTTTAATTTTTGAATTTTAGCTTTATCTGAAATAATTGCAGAGTTTCCTGATTTGTCTTCAATTATAATTTTTACTTTTATATCTCCTAAAGTTGCTTTCCATAGTTTTTTTAGTAAATTTTTAGCTGATTTTTTAACTTTTGCATCTTCTGAACTGTCTCTCTGGTCTTCTATTATTTTTTTAACTCTGTTTAGTAAACCTTCAATATTTGAAATATAACCAATTGAAGCTGGACCTGGTGTGATTGTAACTTTGAAAGTTGGGATTTTAACTGTAGCGTTGGATGATTTAACAATTCTTATTTTCATATCTTTTTCTGAATCTGTTTCTATTGTATATCTTGCTGGTTCTCCCTTTTTTTCTGGTTCTATATCTGATACATTATAGTCACAAGATGAGCATTTCATTGACATTATGAAGACATTTCCAAAGTATGGAACTTCTTGCTGGTCTTCTATTAGTGTTAGGGTGTTTTTTAGACACATTGGACACTTTTGTTTATCTAATTTATCCATAAAATTTAATTAAGAATAAGGATTTTTAAAGTTATTGGAAAGGTCTTTCTTCCTTAACTTCTGCTACTTCTGTTGTTCTATAAACTTGTGCGAATGATGGTGTAACAACAATCCAGTCATCTCCGAATCCTGCTATATCTCCCTCAATTGCATCGCATGTTTTCTTTAATTTGTTTACTGCTCTTTTTAATTCTACAATATCTTTATCTTTGATTGGTTTGATATTGATTAAAGCTATAGTATAACCATCTCTTAAAGCATCTAAAGTTTCTTTAATATCTGAGAAATCTTGAATTACAAAAGGTTTAACTACAATTTTTGCTTTTCTACCTATATCTTTGTCTGTGTCAATTTCAATGTATTCACTACCAAATTCTCCGTAGTCATCATCAGAACCTAATACTTTATCCTTTAATTTTCCGAAAATACCCATGTTTTGTCTTAATTGTATAGTTAGCACAAGCCAATATATAAAGATTTCTATAATTTATTATAGACTCTCTAATAAACTAACTACATTCCATATTTGCGTTCTTGTATAAACTGGAATGTTTGGATCTTCATCTAGACTGTCTAATTCCTGCAAAGATCTGTCTTTTTTAACCTCTAGGGTTTTAGTTTCATCTTGTAATGCTGTGATAGCATTTCCCATTCTTGCTCTTACATTCTTTGGAACAGAAGCATCTTCTTGAATTTGTGATAAGGATTCAATTATCGATTGAACTACATCTTCACTCATTTTTTCATGCCTTTAAGAACTTCTGCTTGTAGTGCTTCAAATTTTTCTTTGAATTGTTTTTCTTGCTTTTCGAATGTTTTAATTCTTAAATCTAGAACTTCTTTTTTTGATGTTAATTCTTTTTCTAATTTTGGCTTGTCTGTAGCTATCATAGTTGAACCTATAACCTTGAAAACCTGGTCTTTTGTTTGTTTTACTTCTTTTAGAGCATTATCTATCTCTGAGATTTGCGCTTGGAAGTTTTGTTTCTGCATAACTATGTTTTGTAGGTTCTGTTCTAACATCTGTAATTGTACTATTTTTTCTTTGTTCATCTTGCCTTCACATCCACAATTTTATTTCTTGGTTTGAAAATTAGTTTAGAACCACAATAAGGGCAACGTATTTTCTTCTTTACATGCTCTTCTTTTATCTTTTTTCCGCATTGAAAACATTTGTATGCTGTCATTTTATATAATATGCCTTTCCTGTGAATTTAGAGTTGCATTTTTTGCATTGGAAAATGCCTGCTGCTAACCTCTTTATTCCCCCTATTTTACTGCAATAAGGGCACTGTTGTTTTGTTTTTTGCTTTTTTTCTATATCTATGATTTTTTGTCTTATTCTTCTTCCATATCTTGCTCCAAAACGTCCTGCTGATTTAACTTTCTTTGTCATAGTTATTTTGTTGTTTTCGGGTTTTTAAAGATTTTGTATGGTTTTTGAGTATAAAATGGGGCTGCCAGGATTTGAACCTGGATCACGAGCTCCCAAAGCTCGAAGCATAGTTACTCTTGAATGACCTTTAGAGTCAATTCAACCCAAGTTAGCACACAGCAAAATGCTTATTTTTAATAAGTCCCATCCTGTATGTAACTCCAACCCTATTACTTAATCCAGCCAATTTCCTTTATAAATTTATTGTTGTGATTTGCTTTGATTTTAAAAGCCATTAATTTTGTTATTTTATTGTCTTTTTTTCTAAGATTTCCTTTACATATCCAGGTTTTGGTAGTTTCTATATTAAAAATTTTAAGTAATTCTTTTAAGGAATCCATAAACTTTAATCCATCATTTAATAATTCTTCAGATTTGTTAAAATTTATTTTTATAGCTTCTGAGTTTTTAGATACTTTGTACTTGCTTCCTTCACAATAAAAACAAGTTTTAAGATATTCTCTTGATAATTGTTTATTATTTTTAATCCAATTTGGAACATCAAATTTGATTAACATTTTGTCCCCTGCTGGAACCCCTAAATTATTGAGTAATTTTGTTGCCTTTGTATTAAAAATCCAATAACTCTTTCCATCCCCAAAGCCTGTTTTAGTTATTCTATATTTTCCTTTTAGTTTAAATTTTTTATAAACTAAGTTTTCAAGTTCTTTAAGTTTGTTTATATCTTTTGAAAAGAAAATGAATGCCCTTAAATTTTTATAGATGTGACCATCTGTTGTTAGATATGCTGCTATTTTTGCTAAATCTTTGTCTAATTTATATGCTTTTTTTGGTATGGGAACATTTTTTCTATGTATTTTTAATCCTGCTATTTGTTTTGCTTTGTTAAAATATTTGAATTGTTTTATACATTCTTTGTATAGAGGATATGGAATTTCTCTTCTTCCTGGTGATTTTTTAAGATATTTTGCTATTTTTCTTAGTTCTTTGATTATTTGTTGTTTATTCATAAACTAAAATTAAGAAAATTCATTTATATACCCTGCGCGCATACCTTGACCAATTGACTATTTAATGTAATATATATTTTAAAGAATATAGATTTTACTCTTTTTTTGCTTCTTCTTTCTTCTCTTCTGGTTTAGCTTCTTCTCCTTCTGCTGGTTTTTCTTCACCCTCTTTAGGAGCTTCTTCACCTTCAGGAACTTCTTTAGGTTCTTCTTTCTTTTCTTCTTCTTTAGCTGCTTCTAATTTAGCGAATTCTTTATCTAGTTCTGCTTGTTTTTGGTTTAGTTGTAAATCTAAATTCTTTATTTTTTCTGGTGATGTTTCTGTTTCACCTTTTTCTATTTCTTCTTTGAATTTACCACCATTTATTTTTGGAACTAATTCCTCTCCTGTCTTTCCTTCAACTAAAATACCTAATGAGTTTGCTGAGCCAATAACACATTTAACTGCTGATGTTTTATTTTTTGTGAAGAATGATTCTTGTTTCATCTTTGCAACTTTAATTACTTGTTCTATAGACATGTTTGCTACTTTTTTCTTGTTTGGTTCGCCAGATCCTTTTTCTAATTTTAATTCTTTTTTTATTAATTCACATGTTGGTGGTGTACCAACCTCTACTTCTACTTCTTTTGTTTCAGTGTCTACTGTTAGTTTAACTGGAACTTGCATTCCTTTGAAAGCTTGAGTTTTTTCATTAACTTTTGTAAGAACTTCTTGCATGTTAATTTTTAGTGGACCTAATTTTTGAGCTACAGCTGGACCAACTGTTGCCTTTCCGCCCTCAACCATTAAGTCTAATTTTTCTTTACTCATCTTTCTCTTCTTCTTCGCCCTCTCTCCTTATAACTTTTACTGAGTCTATTTTTACTGTGATTGGGATGGGAACTGCAGCTTCTAATAATTCTACTACAACTTCTTCTTTTTGTGGATTAATTCTAGTTACTTTTGCTTTTTCTCTTATGAATGGTCCTGAGATTATTTCTACTATATCATTCTTTTGTATGTTTATTTGAGCTTTTACTTGTTCTAGCATGTGCTCTATTTCTTTGTATTCAACTGGGTTTGGTAGTAATCCTCTTGCATAAGGAACTCCATGGAATGATTCTTCTGCTATTTCTTTGCTTTCAGCTTCTAAGAAAATATAACCTCTTAATCCGTGAGGTCTAACTATAGCATAAACATTCATATTCTTTTTTTGAACGTTGGAACTAACAAAATCAACTACTTGATCTTCTCTATTTGCTGTTGTTCTTAATGCGAAAATTGTCATTTTAATAGTTGGAAGGTTGTTTGTATTAGGAAACCTAATAGTCCTATTATAGCTATACCTAACGCAGAAACCTTTACTATGGTTTTGAACTCTGTACCTGATGGTTTCTTTGTTATTTTGAATACTCTGATACTCTCGAGTATAAATGATTTTAGTTTAGTAAACATATTAAGAATTATTAGAGGTTTGGTTTATAAAGGTTTTTATTTAATTCCTTTGTATTAATTTAATTCCAGTTATCTTTTCAATAATACCCTTTGCTTCTACTCTTGCCCTAAATCTTCCTGTGATTTCTACACATCTATCAACTGCTGTTGATTCAAAAACTCTTACTGTACAATTTCCTACATGATATTGGTCCCTATCTGTTGGTTTCTGAGTTAGATAAGGTAGTATATTCTCTACATGTTTTGGCCATCTTTTTCTTAGTCTGTCAAATACTTTTGGCTGGTCTTTTTGACATCTTGTTCCATATTCTTTAACTTCTACTTTTCCCATTTTAACTAATAAACTCAATACCTAACTCTTCTTCAATTTCATGCTTTTCTTTCTCTGCTATTTTTTTCCTTGGACCAAATATTTGTGGGGAAGAAACTCCTGTTATAATTAACATTGTTCTTAAATTAGAAGCCATATCTTCTGAGATTTGTGCACCCCAGATTACTCTTGCATCTTCTGATAGTTTAGCTGAAACTGTTTCTACTACTTTTTTTGCCTCATCTAGGGTCATGTCTGCTCCACCTATAACATTAATTAGTGCTCCTGTTGCTCCTGAGATATCTACATCTAGTAAAGGATTGTTAATTGCTTTTTCAACTGCTTCTGTTGCTCTGTTTTCTGTGTCTGATTCACCTACACCTATCATAGCAACTCCACCTTTACCCATAACTGTTTTGATATCTGCGAAATCTAGGTTAACTAATCCAGCTTTTGTTACTAATTCTGCTATACCTTTAACAGCATTAGTTAGAATTTCATCTGCTACTTTGAAAGCAGTTTGTAATGGTAAGTCTGGAGCTAATTCTAATAATTTATCATTTGGAATAACAATTAAAGTGTCTACTATATTTTCTAGTTTTTCTAAACCTAGAGCAGCATTTTCAAATCTTCTTGAACCTTCCATTTCAAATGGAATTGTTACTATGGCTACAGTTAATGCGTTTAATTTTTTAGCTACTTCTGCAACTACTGGTGCTGAACCTGTTCCTGTTCCTCCACCTAAACCGCAGGTGATGAAAACCAAATCTGCTCCCT
>CBFCXS010000019.1:0-8877 GCA_965602085.1 Candidatus Woesearchaeota archaeon | reverse complement strand
TATAACTGCTGCATCTATAACTGCTTGAGGTATAGTAGTATCATTCTCTAGTGCAGTACCTGCTGCATTCCATTTTAGGTAAGCATCTCCTACTACATTAGGAAAAACAGGATCAACATCTACAGCACTCTGAGGTAACTGTACAACATTTGCTAGAGCTACAAAGCCATCTATAATAAGATAAGTTTGATAGTCTTGATCTAGGTTAAGAGTTGCAGCTTTAAGATCTCCATTAGTTACATAGCTAATATCTCTAGTAGCATCTAAATCTCTAGCTATAACTATTGTATCATCTACAGTAGCACCTGATGTAAGTGTAATAGTACCTCCATCATCCCCATCTACTACTACAGTATAATCAGTAGTTAATGTGAGTATATCAGTAGTATCATTTGGATCTTGACCATCAGGAGTAAGATAAACTTTTAAATCTATATCTGCATAGATCTTAAAGTTAAAATCAAACTCTGTCTGTCCTCCTGTTGCAGTAAAAGACTGCTTACCTGGGTTATTATTAAATGCCATATTATCTCTCCTCTCCTAGTAATTTTGTAGCTTTTCGCTCTTTTTTCTGTTCTATTTTATTCATAAGATCCTCATCATTATACATTAAAAAAGCTTTAGATGCTTGATCAAATTTCTTTTTAATTGTATTAAGGATCAATACTCTAGCATCATCTGTAGGAGCATCTAAATACATATCACTCTGCATCACATCAGCTAAAGTCTCTTTGAAGTTCATACCATCTACTACTAGCTCCTGTCTACTATACTTTACAAGATCATGATATTGCTGAGAGCTTAATTTAACCCCCTCTATCCTTCTACTTGGTTTAGTGATAGCTACTGATCTAGTACTCTGAGCTAGTCTTTGTACTTCTAGTTTTACCTTATCTTTAGTCTCTACAGATGTAGCCCATGGACTAAGTACTGTATCAAATTTAACAGGCTCTCCATAGTTATTTAATCTGTTAGGTAGATCTGTATTAAATCCAGGAGTAGCTTTTTTTAATTTCTCTACTACTGTAAATGCCTCTTTAGCTAGATCATCATCTAACTTAGCTAAGTCTCTTCTAACACCACTAAAAGGTATTACACCATTTATCATATTAGATATATAAGCTTTACCATATCTTTTAGGATCAGTCATAACTTGCATAATAGACTCTATACCTGTCATAAAAGTTTTATCTACTGTATTTGTAGCAAAAGCAGCTACTAATCCTGTTACTGCATCCTCTACTTGTTTATCTGCATCACTATCAGGATCATCATATCTTACCTGCTCTTGGTATTCTACTATATCAGCTACTGTACCCAGTAAGTAACTAAAAGGCTCAGCTCTATCATAACTGATATACTCTTTTGTACCATCTTCATTATCAAATACAAACGATCTAGGTCTCCATCCTGTCTCATGTCTAGCTACTCTAGCCTTATTATCTTTAGGATCTGATCCTGTAATAGTACCTTTCATAGCCCACATTAGAGCTGATGCACTTAGCATAGTTCCATTTACCATCTTAGCTCTAGCCATTTGAGCTCTAGCTCCACCTGCAGCTACATCATCTTTATACTGCTGTGAGAATAAACCTAAAGGAGTTCTCTCTAAATAAGCTTGTTTCATTAAGTTAGTAGGTGTCTTAATAAATGGTACAAATATCTTTAGTGCAGGAGATTTATTAACTACATTTTGAAATGACTGCCCTGTCTCTCCTAATGGCTTTTGAAATGTTACATCTAGTGCAAAGTTCTCCATCTCAGTAATCATATCAGGAGTAGGATTTTGCATAAGCTCCTGTAGATACTTATTAGCATCATCTCCCTCTAATCCACTTTGAGCAGCTTTTCTATAAGCTAATCCTGCTAATTGAGATCTCTCTCCTATTACTTTAAAGAAACCATCTACACCACCCATCACTCTTTCAAGTGGAGCTCTTACAATAGTTCCATAAGTATCTACTACTTTACCTGCTACTGAGTCTTTTTGAAACCCTAAGTACTCTGAGCTTATAGCTTTTTGGTGCATCATATCTAACTTATCAATACCACCATAAGGCTCAGCAGTTTTAGCTACCTTCCATCCTGTCTGAAGTGCATCCTGAAATCCATTAACCATACCAAATAGTTTAGCTAATGCTTCATCTGCTAGGATCTTCTCTTGACTATCAGGCATAACTTTACCTATTACAGATGCTACCATAGTATCAGGAGTATCCATACCTAGTCTAAGTGCTGCACCTGAAGTATTTACTATCTGAGTTTTTACACCTGATAAAATAGATGCTATAAAGTTCTCTACAAATACTTTAGTGCCTTTAGTTCCTATTGAGTCTTGAGCTTGTACTAATTCATTAATACCTTTAGATGTATCCATAGTAGCTATTTGATCAGCTATTCTATTTACATTCATATCATTAGATACCATGCTCATAACTTCATTGATCTTAGAGCTCTCCATATCATTCATATTTACACCAAAAGCCCTTAAACCTCTACCAAACTCAGCCCTCATACCCATGTACTTATTCATAAATTGTCTATGGAATTGCCATTGTTTACTAAAGTTAAGTTTCTCTATCTCAGTAGCATCATTGTTAGATACCTTCTCAGCTAGTGTTTTTAGTTTTACTGCACTCTGTTCTAGCATTTGTCTAGTAGCTAATACAGTCTCAGCATTTACAGCTGTACCACCTTCTCTAGTTAAGAACTCTTTTAAGAAGTTAGGATCTTGACCTAGATCATTTGCTAATCCTGTAAGCATCTCATCAGTAACTACACCTCTTCTAGCCTCATCTATTTCTAACTTATTAGCTTCAGCCATCTGAGCTATAGTAGCAGTTACATCATCGCCACCTTCTATAGTGTCAAAATTAACCTGATGAGTATCAGTAGTTTTAAATTGCTTTAACTCAGCATTAGTAATATCATTAGCTTGTTTGATCATCTCCTGAGAGTTTTCAATACCTGGAATAGCATCCATTACTTTAGCAGCTTTAGGCTCTACTAGATCCTCTAAAGGTTTCTCTATAATATGTACTTTTTTTCTAACTTCTTTAGCTGCAGGTTTTAAAGTTTTAAGTAAAGCTCTAGCTCCCCATGCAGATAAACTAGCTACCTCTATACCTTGATCTAACCCTACAGGCTCTTGAGGCATATCAGCCATAGCCTGAGCATCAGCTTGTATCTGCTCCTCATTTAATTGAGGCTCTATAGTCTGTAATTGTTCAGGGTTATTTAACTCTTGATCAGTTGTTATCATTTAATGTCTCCTTTAGGGGATTAATTCCAATTTGATGATCATAAACTGCATCACCCTTAGTAAATCCATATTTTTTCTTTTGTTTTAATCTATATTTTATAGCATTTCTCTTTACTCTTCTATTAGAGGCACTAGAGTTTTCTACTGTATAATCAAATCTCATTAATCAGTACCCCCCATTTATATTTATTTGTTTGGGATCTAAAGCTATGATAGTTTCAGTTTTTCTACCAAAAGAGCCTACATCTTCTTTTATTACCATACCATCATACCCATTTTCTTTTAAGTATTTGTTTAAAATATTCCTAGACTCAGTAGGTAAATCTTTTTGTTTAGCTTCCCATTCTGCAAAGACTTTCTCAGTTTCCTGATCAAAAACCTCTAAGGCTTTTTTATGCTCAGGTCTATACTCCCCTTTTATATTATCCCATGCTTTTTTTGATAACTCGAAATAATCTTTTTCTAATTTATCAATTTTAGCACCATATACTTTATCTATATTTTTTTGTTCTTCTTGAAGTTCTACAAATCGTGGATCGTAATCTGATATTTTCTGTATAATATCCTCTCTATCTTTTACTATAAAGGGCTTTTCTATGTTCAGTTGAGCAGGTATCTGTACCTTTCCTTTTAAGCCTATATCTGATGCTGTGGGTTTAAAAAAAACCCCATCAGGTACTAAAGGATCACTTAATCTAGCTTGACCATTTGATATATCAAAACCCTGCTCTCTAATGGCTGCTCTAGCCTCTTCGCTTGTTTGATGGTATACTTTAGATGGTATTTGATAAGGCTGCTCCTGTGCCCTTAGTACACTCATTTGCTTATCTAAAACATTAGCCTCTCTAATAGACTTAGCATCCCCTTTAATATATAAAGCATCTCTTTGTTGTTTTATATCTGCTATAGTAGTAGGTGGAGTTCCACCACCTGCCATAGATCCACCCTCTTCAAAGTTTTTTCTAAGTACATTTTCCTGCTCATTTACTACATTAGATATACCTCTACCTATGGCTTGAGTACCTTTTACAATACCTGCACCTGCTGCAGCTCCTATACCTGTAGCTAATGCAGTTTGTCCTGGACTGTACTTATCTTGTACACCTGCACCTATTGCAGCATCCTGTCTAGCTATATCATCCACACCTGTATAAATAGCTCCCTCAGTTGCTGCTACTGCTGTAGGACTCTGTAAAAATTTAATAGCACCTTGTTTTAACATAGCCTTTAAGCCTGTTTTTGCTGTAGTTGCTGCTGCTTGTTTACCTACAAATCCCATACCTAGAGTACCAATACCTATATAAGATGCAGGATCTAATCCCATCTCTTTAAAGGCTCTCATTACTCCATTACCTGATATATCTTTTTTATCATACATATCCATCATGTAGTAAAAAGCTAACTTAGTTTTAGGATCAGCATCTTGTAATTTAGCTGTATAGTTGATAGTACCTAGAGTAAGGTTATAATTAAATCTACTCATAAGATCTAAACCTGTTTTAGCTGCATCTTCATCTGCACCACTCCACTCTACACCCTCTAGCTCTTTATATACTGACTTAGTAGCCTCAATCCATGCACTATCTTGTACAAGTTCCTGCTCAGTTACCTCATAGCTATCATTATAGATTTTATCACTCATTTCTTTAGTTAGTGTTCTTGTTTCTTCATCACTATAATTAGGCATTAGTCTAAATCCTCCCATACTTGTGTCGCACTATTCCATTTATCCTGCATCATATTCATAAACTTACCTGCAGTATCTCCATAAGTAGACTCAGATTTTTTTTCCTCAGCCTCTTTTTTTGCTTTTCTAGCTTCAGCTCTCTTAGTTTTCTCTTCTATTTTAGCAGTTTTATACTGTTTTATATATTTATCAGCTATAGATATTGACTTACTAGCTCTTTGATCAAAAGGTAATGACTCTACCTCAGCATAAAAGTTACGATATAGCTCATCATAATCTTGCATATTCTTATTATTAAAGTCCATTTGAGCCATAAGAGTACCATCTATGATGTTAAATGTTCTCTTAATTCTATCTCTAGCCTCTTTACCACCTTGAGAGGATAACCAATTAGCCTCATCTCCCTGCTCAGATCTTCTCTGTTTGATTAAATCCCATTTAGTCTTATCAGTTAAGTGAGGGCTATTAATAATCTCATCCTCTGTAAAATCAAGTACATGAGTTTGAAACTGTAATAAAGCAGTACTATCATCTACAGCTTTACCTTTAGTCTGTATTCTATCAGTATAAGTTTTATGAGTAGCTAGATCTATTTTATTTGTAGCTAGTGCATTATCTATTTGAGTAGTAGTAAGCTCTCCCTGCATCCATAACTCATTAAACTCATTAGTAGTTTCTAACTCTGTAAGTTTAAACTGAGTCTCTTGAGCAGCTAATTGATTATTATATACTTTTACATCTGTAGCTATTTGACTCTGTATACTTTGTCTAAAAGTTTCTATATCAGTATTAGATAAAATACCTTGATGATCCATAGTCTTAAAGTCATTGTAGAACTTATAAGCATCTCCACTATTAATAGCAGCAGTTAATCCTCGCTGCATATTAGACATATAAGCACCCTTAGCTATCTTTTTTCTCTCTAGCATAGCCACATTAGGGGCTATTAAATTACTATCTACCATAGTTTGAAGAGTTGTATCTATCTCATTTTGAAGTCTGATAGCCTCTTCAGGATTAGTACCAAAAGCTGCATTAAGAGCTTCAATATCCATACTCATCTTAGCACCAAAGTTCTTAGACTGTAACTCTCTTTGTTGAGCAGTCTGTAGAGTTGTGATCTGAGCCCCAAACTTCTGACCTTGCATAGCTAACTTAGCTGATATGTTTTGCTTAATATCAGGATCAGTAATACCACTTAGAGTACTTTTTGTATAAGCACCCCATGACTTAGTAAATGCAGTAACATCATACTTATTAGCCTTCTCTTGACCTTGTACGATACCCAGCCCTAAGTTATTACCTGATACTTCTACATCTGCAATAAAAGCAGAGTGAGCAGTTTTCTTATAGATATTTCTAGCCACCATAGAGACTCTATCACTATCTATCTTACCCTCTTGTACATCTTTTAATGCCAGGTTAATAGTCTCATCAGTTATCTGAGGCTCTGCTGCTTGAGCTACAGCATTTGCTGCACCTGCTAATCTATTAGATAATCGCTCTGTAGCATTTGCTACTTCCATAATCGTACCACTTGATCTAGTACCATAAGCTACATTAGTATTTATAGGCTGTTTATTATATTCAGGCATAGTTATCATTGTATGTACCTTGCTGCATTAACTGCTCCTTGAGTAAAAGTACTTACTCCACTCAATAATCCATAAGCTGCTGCTGTATCTCCTGCTGCTCTAGTACTAGCTGCATCCATCATATAAGATACACTTTTAGCTTTACCTGTCATTCTTATTCTTTTCTCTTCCTGCTCTAATCTAGCAGTACTAGTCTCAGCTAATCTATCAATAGATCCACCTGCTCTACCTGTTGCTGCAGCTACTACATTCTGCATAGCTAAAGTGTTTCTTAATTCTGTATATTTATCAGCCATTACAAACTGAGCATCTATACCTACCTGTTTTGCATTAATCTCAGCCATAGCTGCCTCATGTTCATAAGCTAGTTTTTTCATTTGCCCTGCTTCATAAGCCATATATGCACCTGTTACTGCACTTATTCCATACATTCCTGCTGTTTGGTTACTTGTAAACATAGCTGCCTCCTTTTAATATGATACTTCCAAATCCAAACTTAATAAAGTCATAGGATCAGGATTTTGTTGTGTTATTTCTACTTGTGCTTTTGTATTATACCCTAATAGATAAGTACTTTCAATACCTGTAATAGGAGCAAACACCTCATCAGTAGGATCTCCAAATTTTCTATTTGTTACTAGTTGATCATTTACATAGATACCTCTAGCATTATATAACTGTAAGATACATCTAGTAATCCTTTTAGGTAGATGCACTATGTTACCCTCACTCTGAGTATTAGCTGCTACAGGTAGTGATTTTACCTTAACTATATAATTCAATCCTGCATAGATCTCATCTACTGTATCATCTGCATAAGCATAGTAAGTACCACTCTCATCTACAGCTGCAATATTAGCCTGAGTAATACTATCTCCTACCACTCTGATCTCATTATCAAATAGGACCTGATCTACTTCTACTTTATCTGATGAGGTAGCTTTAAAAGCATGATCTAGTAATACACTATCATCTAATACTTCCAGGTACTGAGTTCCATCTCTCTCTACAATAAATGTAACTACATCTCCTGTAACTGTAACTCTTTTAAAAGTACCTGTAGTAGTCCATTTAGTCCACCCTGATATATTCTCTTTACTCATAGTGTTAAATACTGCTACTGTACCATCTGCATTTACTAAGTACATTAAGTTAGATACTGAGATACTTGATCCCCTAACTATATCTAAATCCTGTACATCATTAATAATATGCTCAGCTAGTATACTTACAGGAGGAGTAGTATATCCACCTGTTTCAAAGTCATATATAAAACCTCTTACAGTTTTTCTAAACCTATCCATAAAGTAAGTAGATCCATCTAATGTAACAGGCTTAACTCTAGCTGCTCCATATCCTGTATATCTAATCCATGAGCTAGATGATGGAGTAATAATATCTTCAGTATTAATAAACTCTCCACCTGCTGTAAGTACTTGTAGTTTAGTTCCTGAGACTATGTTTTGAATAGCATTAAATTGATCTGTATCTAATACATCAAAAATACCATCATCAGGCTGTACATCATCCCCACCATCATCAAAATTAAAGAAGTCATTTATCACACTAGCCCAAACAGATGTAGGCTTAGATTTAGATCCACCAAACCATAACCTACCCTGATGAAATGTACAAGTCCTAGGGTATCCTCTAGTAGCACTCCATATAGGCTCATCCCCTGAGCCAAAATCAAACTGAGGTATATTGGTAAGTGTTATATCACTAATAGCCCATGATGTATCTGATCCCTGTCTTTGTATTTGTCTAGGGTTAAAATCTTCATGAGTAATAATAACTGTATCAGCACTCTGTATAATATCCATCTCATTTAGTTGATCAGCAGTTACAGTCCAGGCTTCGGTAGCTAGTACAGTACCACTCTCAGGTAAGTAGATCTTAACATCTGTAGTACTCATTACCATTACATAATTCTGAGATATACTAAACTCAAAGCTAAATAGTCTAGCTCCTGTAGCTACCTCAGTAAGATATTTAAGTCCTGATCTTCTCTCCATACCACCATGAGGCATAATAACTACATTCTCCGCCTCTTCTACAGCATTGTAGTACTTTTCTAAGTCTACTCTACCTAATAATGTAGGAGCTATAACCCCTGTAATAAGGCTATTTTGTAGTACTCTTAGCCTAGCCATTAGTTTATACCTGTAAGTGGGCTATCTACTATAGCATCTTGAGGCCTAGCCATACTATCAATAGCCTTAGCTCTTCTTAATTGAGTCTCATATAAACCATTATAAGTCTGAGCTCTTTGAGAGTTATCTGTAATAGGTATAGCAAACTGTGCAGCTAGTAAAAACTGTAAGGTAAGTACA
>CBFCXS010000018.1:0-8908 GCA_965602085.1 Candidatus Woesearchaeota archaeon | reverse complement strand
ATTTATAATTATAAATAATAACATGAGAAGTGAAATTTGTTAATTAACAAATTTGAAAAAGTGGTGTAAAATATTATTAATGGAAAAATTAAATTCAAATTTTTTAGAGAAGATCATACTCAAAGGCATTTTATCCAATAGGGATTTTCTTATTTTGACTTCATCTGTCTTTGAAGCAGAATATTTTGATGATCCCAATATTAGTTATGCCTTTAAATTTTGTAAGGATTATGTTGATGAATTCAATGGGATACCATCAAATGATACAGTAATCAATTCTTCTGAAAATCCTGATGAAATTAGGTCTATTATAGAGCAAGCTGTTTCAACAGATTTTAGTATAACAGAAAGTTATGAGTTTTTATTATCTCAATCTAATGATTATTTGAAAGAGAAAGCACTTAAGCTTGCTATTATAGAGTCTGTTGATGAAGTTGAAGACCCCGAAAAAAGAAATTTAATTCAACAGAGAATTGAACAGGCTTTAACCAAGGATATTAAAATTGATTTGGGTCTGAAGTATTTTGAGGAAATGGGAGATAGGCTTAGAAGGATATTTACTACTTCAGAAAATAGAGTTCCAACATATTTTCATGCTTTTGATGAGCTAATAAATGGTGGATTCCCCCCTTATACTTTTAATGTATTTACAGCAAAGATTCATGGGGGGAAATCAAATACAATGGCTAATTTTGCTGCAAGGCAAGTTTTAAATGGCAAGAATGCTGTTGTTATTTCTTTGGAAATGTCTCAAGATGCTTTTGCTCAAAGATTTGATGGGATTTATTCAGGGTTTGATGTTAATAGGATGTATTTAACTGGTACATATAGAACGAGATTAGCTAGAAAATTAAGAGGTATTAGAGAAGATGAGAGTAGAGGTGAATTATTCATAAAACAATATCCAACAGGGGATGCATCAGTATTAGATTTTCGAATATATCTAAGGGAATTAGCTCTTAGGGATATTAAGATTGATATTATATATGTTGATTATATAAATTTGATGAAGACAGCATATAAGACTGATAAGAATATGTATACAGTAGTAAAAAGGGTATCGGAAGAACTTAGATCATTATCTTTTGAATTTGAGTGTCCTATTGTGTCAGTTTCACAGTTAAATAGAGAAGGATTTTTTGTGGCATTTAATGAGTTGGATTTTAATTATGTTGCTGAATCAATGGGAGTTCCTGCTACTGCTGATTTTATGGCTATTTTAGGAGTTGATGAAGAACAAATGATATATGAATCTGAAATTCTTTATAAAATAACAAAGTCAAGAATTGGTGGTAGAGTTGGTCATATGGATAGGTTTTATCTTGACAAAAGAAGCTTGAAGATGTATGACAGCATTGAACTAGATGAATGGATTGAAGATGCTACAATTTCAGGGGATGATAGAGAACAGATTGATCAAGAAGAATTAGCAGAAAGAGCAGCAAGAAGAAGAAGGGGGGGTAGAAGGAATAACAATTAAATGCTTTCTAACAAAAAAATAAGAATGCTTGAATTGCTTGATAAACAAGTGGGAACATGTCAGAAATGTTCATTAAGTCCTAATGGTACGGCTATTCCACATTGGAGTCCTGTATCTAAATATGTGATAATAGGTGAAGCTCCGGGGTATAATGAAGTTAGAAACAAAACTCCTTTTGTTGGTGCTGCTGGAAAAATATTAACTGATTTATTAGGAGAAATTGGTTTTAAGAAAAGTGAATTCCTTATAATAAATTCGGTACAGTGTAGACCAGTAGAAGGCAATAGAAATGCTAAACCCAATCTAACTCAACTTTCAGTATGTCAACATTATATACGAAAGTATATAACTGTTATAAATCCTGAAAAAATACTTTGTTTGGGAAATTATGCAAAGTATATTTTTACAGAAGACATTACGGGAATTTTAAGGCAAAGGGGAGTATTTAAAACTTTATCACTAAGAGAAAAAGAATATCCTGTATTATTTACAATTCATCCTGCTTATTGTATCTATAATCAGGAAGATGGAGTTCCAATGTTACGAGAAGATATTAAACTTTTCAAAGATACAGAATTTGAAAAGGAAAGTGAGTGGTTATTTACTGAGGATGAATTTACTATATTTTAAGGGAGTATAGCCGAATTTGGTATAGGCATTGGTTTTAGGAACCAAAATTTGTAGGTTCGATTCCTACTACTCCCACCAAAAAAATGAAAAAGCAGAAAAGGGAAAAAATTAGACAAAGAACTGTTTATAAATGTCCGATATGTAAAGGGCCAGTTGTATTAGAATTATTAAATCTACATATGATGTTTGTTTGTTGTAAGTCATGTAATGCAGTTTATGATTATTATGATCCATTGGATGAGAGAGATATTTATAATTATGATATATGAGCTAGCGTGGTGGAACTTTGGTATACACGTAAGACTTAAAATCTTATGCTTGAAATGGATTGAGGGTTCGAATCCCTCCGCTAGCACCATCATGGGAATGTAGCCGAATTTGGTATAGGCATTGGATTCAAAATCCAAAATTTGAAGGTTCGACTCCTTTCATTCCCACCAACAATATTAGGAGAAAGGATGTTTAAAAATATATGGTATAATACAAAAAAATCACAAATCCATCTATGGGAGCAAATTAATGGTGAAGATTTATATACTGAAATTCCTTGGACACCATATGTTTTCTTGCCTTCCGAAAAAAAGAATGCTGATGCTAAAACCATTTTTGGTGGTTTAGTTAAGAAGCAAACTTTCCCTACCTACTATGCATATCATAATTTTTTAGAAGGAAATAGTACTTCCAATGTTTTTGAAAATAAAGCTAAAAATGAAATTCAATATCTTGCAGAAAGATATTATGGTATACCGGATGATGAGCTATATGTACCTAATCTGAAAATTTATTATATAGATATTGAAGTAATTACGGGAGAAGGATTTCCAGATTTTAAAGACCCTAAAGACCCTGTAGTACTTGCATCAATTAGAAATGGATTAACAGGAGAAACTATCACATTTGGATATGATGTTTATGGATTAAAAAATTATGAAGGAAATATGCAAAATTTAAAATATTATGTATGTGATAGTGAAGAAGATTTAATGAGATATTTTTTTAATTACTTACACAAGTATCCTTGTGATGTGATGAGTGGTTATAATATATGGGCTTTTGATTTGCCTTATATGGTTAATAGGGCAAAGGTTTTATGGGGGGAAGAAAAAGGCAAAAAAATCTATAGTAAAATGTCACCTATTAACGTAGTTAGTATATGGAAGCAAAATTTGTCTGAATCTCTCAATATTGATATGGGGGGAGTGACGATTTTAGATTATTATAATGTCTATAAATGGTATGGGAAAAAGCTTGAAAGGTATACTCTTGAGTATGTTAGTCAAGTAGAACTAAAGAAAGGAAAATTGGAAAATCCATATGATTCTCTTAATGAATTGGCTGAAAAGGATTGGGATAAGTTTGTTGATTATAATGTGATAGATTGTGAACGGGTGAATGATCTTGAAATTCAACTTGGATATATTAGGATGATTCAAGCAGTAAGTCTTTTATGCAAATCACCAATGAAATATTATAATGCTCAAACCCAATTAATTGAAGGGTTAATGCTAACGTATTTTAGGAGAAATAATCTATGTGCTCCCCATTTTGCAGGTGGAGACAAAGAAGAATTTAAAGCTGCATGGGTCAAAGAACCTGATAAGGGATTGCATGAGTGGATTGTAGATGTGGATATAACGTCAAGCTATCCATCCCATATTATTACAATGAATATGTCAAATGAAACTTTTATGGGTAAGATTATCAGACTTCAGGAAGAAGAAATCATTTCTTGTACAAGAAATAGGGAGTTTCAATCATTCAAAATGATAAAGGAAGTTAATGGTGATTGGAAAACGATTATATTTGATGAGTCTAATCTTGATAAGTTTAATCTTGCTCTGAAAAAAGGTCTATTGTCTATATCTCCAAATGGTTCTGTTTTTTCGACTAAAAAAGAAGGGGTGGTTGCTAAAGTTGAAAAGAATGTATTTTTCAAAAGAAAAGAGGTTAAAGGCAAAAGGTATGAATATGGGATGAAGGCTAATGCATGTGAAGAAGGTACAGATGATTATAAGAGGTATAAAGAACGAGAAAAAGAACTTAATTCTTTACAGTTAGCTCTTAAGGTTATGATGAATGCTTTCTTCGGCATTCTTTCAGTTCCTTATTCAAGGTACTTTAATGTTTACATTGCTGAAGCTATTACAGCAGGGGGAAGGCATACCATCAAATCAGGAGAAAGGTTCTGTAATGAGCTTCTGAATAGCCCTAATCAGGAATTATTAGATATATTAACTGATCTATCAGCAGAGAAGATTCCATCAAAAAATAAGGATTATGTGAAGTATATTGATACTGATTCTCTTTTTGTTGGGTTGGGGGAATGGATAAAGGACAGTGGGGATTCTGTATGGGATAGTTTGGATGATGATGAGAAAATTGATATCATCAAAGATATATCCGGTATCATGGAAAGATATATTGATGATCGGATATATAATGAAATTCAGTTAGGAGATTATAACTCCCAAGTTCATGATTTCAAGATAGGATTCAAACAGGAAATTATTGCTAAGACTGCTCTTTTCGTCAAAAAGAAAAAATATGCTTATTGGTTGCTTGATAAAGAGGGAGTCCCACAAAATGATATAAAGGTAACGGGCCTTGAAATTGTTAGGTCTGAATCCGCTGAAGCTATAAGACCTAGATTAAAAGAAGTCATGGAAATGATCATGAAGCAAAAGGGGGATGATGTACTTTCTAAAAATATTAGAAAGTTTAAAAAGGAATTGAGTATATTAGAACCTGAAGAATTAGCTGCAAATATTGGTATTAATAATATCAGAAAATATTTGAATAGTGGTTCACCAAAAAAAGGTACACCTTGGCATGTAAAAGGAGTCTATGGGTATAGACTCCTTTTAGATAAACTTGGGTTAAAAGATAAATATGAGGATATTAAGGAAGGTCTTAAAGCCAAAGTAGTTTACATCAAAAAGAATCCTTGGAATATCGAAACAATTTCATTTTACAATTGGCCTGAAGAATTTGATACTTTAATACAATTTGATTCAAGTATTATGATTGATAAGTTTTTCATAAAGAAAGTACGATTATTACTTGAACCGATTGATAAAGAACAACTAATTGATGTAGATACTAGTGCTTTTAAAACTTTCTTTTAACTCATTCTCTATTTACGAACTTGAGAATCATCATCTCTACCTGCTGCTGTAGTTGTTGGGTCTTCAAGAATGCCAAATACCCTTCTATAACCTGCTTCCTTAGTACTATCAGTTACATACCAAGAAACTTTATGTCTGATTGCTGCTGTTTTCTGATTAGATACAGTTTCTTGATTTACGAATGTTCCCCCACCAGGAGAGGTATTTGCATATCCATTTGGTTTATTTCCTACTGCTGGTAAATTACCAGAAGGAGAAGCAGTTACGGTAGATGCTGCACTTATTTTATTTCTAGTTACTGTGGGATTAAGCGTCCTTGCTTTTTGTCTTTGCACACCTTTTTTGTATGTATTTTCATCGGTGTTTGCTGCTCTTGGATTTCCCATAGTTCCATCTTGAAAAATCTTAGTTTCATTCAGTAACCATGCATCTCCATCTGTTCCGTTTGCTGCTATTGCTGCTACTACTGTATCGTAATTGGTTAATGCTGCAAATGTTGAGTAATTCATAATTTTTCTCCTTTGTTAAATGATTTCTCCACCTAAAAATCTTTTGAGTTTACCTTCTTTTGGCTGTTCTTGTGGTTTTTTTTCAGGTGGTGGTTCTTGTTGCTGTTGGTCTTCGGGTGGTTCTTCTCCTTGATCGGGTGGAGGTTCAGTTATAGTCTTTTTTGGTTTAGTTTCTTGATCTACATTTTTCCACTTCTTTTTCTTATCTCTTAAATCTTCAACTATAGCATCATTAGCTTCATTTTCTTCTTTCTTTTGCATTGTAGCTAATGCTGCATCAATCATTTTAATATATCTTTGTACTTTTTCAGATGGATATGATTGACCAACTTTAGGTTCACCTAAACCAAGAGCTTTTGAAACGGCATCTTCATTTAATAAAAAACTGTGGTATCTCATATTCTCTTTAGCACTCCTTTTTAATTTTATTCTGTTTTAAATAATATACCATTTCCTCAATTTTTGAATCTATGAAATCATCAAAGTTATTTAGATTTTTTTTCAAAATAATTTCAGTTGATTTTGGTATTTGAGTTTTAATGTCATTGAATACACTATGTTTTAATTTAGTTGCTTCTTCTGTTGTGATTTTACCATTAGCTGTAAATTCCTTTATTAATTGCTCTGCTCTTACTACTGCTCCCTGTGTAATTAGATTGAGTTGTTTGAAAGCAGTGTCAATTACTTGACTATTTGTTTTACTTGTTGCCCACCTTCTTAATTCATTTAATAACCAAGTTGCTATTATTCCAACTGATGTTACTATGATTGGGGCTACTACTACCATGATTCTTCCCTTAGTAGATTTTTATTCTTGGTTTGTATATCCCAAGATTGCTGAATTCCCCCGGTTTTAATGCTCTGTCTTGTTTTTTTAATATACCGGACTCTTGTAATACCCATTGAGCAAATTCTGAACAGAAGCTATGTTTTTCAACGTCTACACTAACTTTTCTATACATTTGCCTTAATAGTGATAGATAGTCATATCTTAATTCATCTGTTCTTCCTTCAGCTAAGAGACAAATACATGCTACTTCATCCCTATATTCACTGAATTCATCTTTTAGGGAGTACCAATATGCTGTTCCTTTGTAGTTTTTTAATCTGGTTGATAGTAGATTCAGTTCAATTCCTGCATTAAGAGCTTCCATAATGAATCTTCTATCTCTAATATTTTTAAATTCATCGACACACCATAAAAGGGCAGTATGATTAACATCCTTTTTTGTGAAAAGGCGAATCATTTTTCCTATCATTGAAAAAGTAGAAAACTCTATAAGGTCTCCATTGTCCATCAAATGACGATATATCAAATATTGATCTAAATTTATTTTGTCCATATATCTAGCCTTTTGACTTCTTGTACAAGATCATCAATGGATGATAATACCAGTATTGTATCATCCTGTTCAATTATTTCATTTTGTGGAAGCTGTACCATTACATTACCCAATAAAAGGATTTGTGCTCCTACCATTTTATTTATTTTGGTGAATTGTTCCAAAGCAATGCTTTGGAGTGTACCAAATGTTATTCCTGCTTTAACACGGTCTCTTACATAATTTGCCCATGCTTCAAATTCTTCGAATGTATATCCTTCCAATACTAAGCCTTCTTGGGAGACTACTTCTAATCCTCTATGTAGTACACATGGATCAAGTTGATACTCTTTTTCTAAATTACAAATATAACTTGTTCTACCTGCTTGTCTGCTTTCATTGCAAAATTGAGATAGCTCAATATTTGAACCATCTGGTTTATCAACAATACATGGAGTCATTTTTATTGTTGCACATGATAGTAAAACTAAGAGTATAATTATTAACATTATATTTTTTTTCATTTTTTTTCTTCTCCTTTTTATTTTATCTAATAATATTTATAAAAATTTTCAGAAAAGTTCAAAATTATTATAAATATAAATAATAAAGAATATTAATAATAAAGAATATTAATTGTGGAGAGAAAGATGATAATTCCTGAAAAAATTAATTTGTTGTATATAGAGGATGATGAAGAAAATACTGAATTAATATTAGATTTTCTATCTACTTCAAAAATCAAGTTTAATGTAGTTCATAAAAATACATTAGAAAAAGGGCTAAATTACCTTGAAAAAGAGTGTAAACTAGAAGAATTATGTGAAATAGATGTAATTCTTTTAGATTTAGTACTTCCTGATAGTAGATCAGGATTGGATACTTTTAAGTTAGTTTTAGCTCAATGTGATTTCTTGCCTATTGTTGTAGTATCTGGTTATGAAGAAATAGCATGTCAATGTGTTAAACTAGGAGCACAAGATTATCTTTTTAAACCTGAATTTAATGCTGGAACTCTTGTTAGATCATTAAAATATGCCATTGAAAGACGTAAACTAACATCCAGTTTAGAAATAAGTGAAAGAAGGTTTAAGTTACTATCTGAAGCAACATTTGAAGGAGTAGTGATATCTAAAGATGGTGTAATCATTGATATTAATAAACAGTTTGCAGACATAATTCAATGTTCACAGGAAGAATTAATTGGACAAAAAGTATTGAAATATGTGGCTTTACAAGATATTGATTTAGTTAGAGATAATGTAAAAGCAAATTATGAAGAAATATATGAGCATTCTGCAATAAAAAAAGACGGAACTGAATTTCCTGTAGAGATTCATGCAAGGGAATTACCTAATGGTTTAAGACTTACAGCTATTAGAGATATGTCAAGATATAAGGAAGCAGAAGAAAAATTGAGGAAAAAAGAAGAAGTCATATTTAATGAGCTTGAAAATAAAATACATCAGTGGAGAAATGAAATAACGGGAAGGGAATATGAAAAACTAAAAATGATGGATAGTCAGATATCATCTCTTTCCAATGAAGTACATGGGGAAAATGGGGAAAATTATAATAATGGATAATGTTGAATTGATGGTCAAACTATTTGATACATTAAAAGAGTCTTCTGATAAGAGTGAATCTACTTTAAGAAAATTAATAGAACAGCAACATTCTTTAATTAGTTTAATTGAATATATGCCAGTTAAAGAGTTACATGAAACTCTGAAAAATCATCATAAAGATTCATCTACTGAAATAGGTACATGTACTGATACGGTGACTACAACATCGGATTCTATACTTGAAAAGGTCAAAGGAATTGAGAATAAAATAGGA
>CBFCXS010000017.1:0-9082 GCA_965602085.1 Candidatus Woesearchaeota archaeon | reverse complement strand
GGATAATCTTTTTCCTTTAGCCATTCTCATTACTTCTGCATAATCTAGAACTAAGTTGTAGGCTTTTTCAATTTCTTTTGATTCTACATTGCATGCTTTAGCAATAGCATCTCTTATTACTCCTTCTGCAACACCAACTCTCATTTTTTCTATTATTGTTCTAATAATATATCTTGCTTCTATGGGTTTTGCTGAGCTTATAAGTTCTGCAACCAAACTTACTTTTTTACTAACTGTTCCTGTACCTATTAGGGTTGCAAGTTTTTGTATATTTTCATGAACTTTTTTTACTGTTAGTGTACTACTTGCTAAAGTTCTTTGTTTCTTTTTTCTTACTAATAATTCTGCTACTTTTCCTAAATCTCCTTTTTTCCTCCAAAGAGATGTTATTTTTGATGTTGGTGCACCTGTTGCCTGTGCTATAGCTTTAACTGCTAATTGTGAAGAAAATCCAATTTTTCTTTCATCTTTTTCAGGAAAAACTTTTCCTCTAATTAAATAAGGAATATGAGTTAAGTCTTCTTTTGAACTTCTTTTTAATAAATCTACAATAATCTTTGTCTTTTCTAATCTTTTAGTTGTTTTCCCTAATTCTTCATAGAATTCAGCTAACACCCCATATCTCATAGAAATGTTTATATAATTTTAAGGATTTAAATGTTTTTATTATGAAGCTAAAAGATCTTATTTTGAATAGGTATAGTGTCAGAGAGTATGATAAAAAAGAAGTTAAGTCCTGGATTCTGGGTGAAATTTTAGAATCTGCAAGACTTGCTCCTTCTGCTGGAAATACTCAAAACTGGAGATTTATAGTTGTAAGAAGTCCTGATACAAGAACTGCTTTGGCTGGTGCTTCATTGAGACAATATTGGATGACTACTGCTCCTGTGTTTATTGTTATTTGTTCAGATAATCTAAAACTTAAAAAATTACATAAAGATAAGTGGAAGAAGTATGCTACTCAGGATTGTGCAATAGCTGCTACATATATGATGCTTAAAGCTGTTGAGTTTGGTTTAGGAACCTGTTGGGTTGGTGCTTTTGATGATTCAAAAGTTTCTGGTATTTTAGGTTTGGATAAAGATTTGACACCTGAAATAATTTTAACTCTTGGTTATCCTAAAGGACATGTTAAACCACATAAAAGACATGCTTTGGATAAAATAGTTTTCTTTGAGAAATATAAAAATAAGATGGGCAAACCTCCAATGAGGTTAGCTGATTATGTTAAAAAAGGTTTAGGTAAATTAAAGAAAAAGAAATAATTATTCCTTTAACTCACTTATACCTAATAATAAGAATAGTAAACCTATCATTGCTATCATACAAACTACTCCACCAACTAATACTGTTTTTGTTGCTTGCCATAAAGCTACTGGATATTTGTAGTTGAAATAGATTACACCAATGATTAATACTAATCCTAATAAAATTTCGAACACACTTTTCATAATATGGCCTCCTATACCTTTTTTTATAGATTTCTTATATAAAAATTTATATAACCTAAAATATCTATATCAAATAATGTTTAATCACCATCATCATAGAATACATTTGATTAATTTTACTTTAACTAAGAAACTATCAGAGCTTTATGTCTTTATTATTTTAAGGTCCTTAGCAATTTCTATGATTGGTATCTTTATACCAATATATATGATTAAGGAACTTGGTTATCCTTTGTTTGAAGTTTTATTTTTCTATGTGTTTTTGTTTATATTTTTTGGACTTACTTTGCCTTTAACAGCCAAACTATCTTCTAAAATAGGGTTCAAACATGTAATGTTGATTAGTTTGTTTCCTCAATTGTTATTTTTCTATTTATTAAACCAGTTAAATGTCTTTAAGTTGCCTCTTGTTCTATTAGCTCTAATTGCTGGTCTAACTGAAGGATTGTTTTGGTTATCTTTTCATTTAAATTTTGCATATTCAACTGATAGAAAACATAGAGGTGAAGAAGTTGGATTATGGTATATATTAGCTACAATTATTGGTGTGATAGGTCCTTTTTTTGGTGGTTTAATTTTAACATTATATAATTTTCATGTATTATTCTTTATTGTTGCTTCATTACTTTTAATTTCAATTATACCTTTGTTAATGTCTAAGGATATATACAAAACTTCTCCAATGAAGTGGCATAAAATTTTAGATTATTCTACTGGAAAAGAAGCAATTAGTTTTATAGCTTATGGAATCAGATTAACTGGTGCTGGTATTTTTTGGCCAATATTTATATTTTTTAGCTTAAGTGGATATTTATCAACAGGTTTTATAATTTCTTTTTCTTCATTTACTATGATTTTCTTTATTTGGTTAATAGCAAGATTATCTGACAGAATTAATAAAGATATAATAATCAAAATTGGATCATTGTTTGAAGGAATTATTTGGTTGGTAAAATTAGTTGTTAAATCTTTTGGACAAATATTATCTATTAGTATTTTAGGTGGGATTGCATATACTATGATTGATATTCCTTTTTCTGCAAGAGTTTATGACAAAGTTAGAAAACATAAACCAGTTGAATTTTTAATTTTTAGGGAGTTGTTTTTAATTATTGGGAGATTAATTTGTTTATCTTTAGTTATATTTACAATCAGTAAGTTTGACTTTATGACAAGTATTAAAACTAGTTTTATTATCTCTTCTATAGGTTCATTCATACAGATGTTGATTTGAGCATATATTTATACACATATGCATAAAGCAAGGGTTAGATATATATTTCTTTAGACTAGTAGGAATAGGGAGGTGAGGTTAATGCCTGGTGAGGAAACTTATGAATTAGAGAGGGAATATGAAGATGATATATACGGAGACGAATTTGTAGAAGAGTTAAGAGAAGATGACGAGATTTCTGATGTAGAGGAAGCCTTTATGAAAGGCTATAATGAAGAAGAAGATTAACATTTTTTAAGGGGGTGGGAAAGATGTTATCTGTAAATCTATTGCAGACAGTTCCTGAAGAAAAGTTTGAAACAGGACTAGAGTTAATGAAAATTTTAGGTAGTAAACTTAGACACATACATATGTTAAAAGGAGAATATGACTTAATGTTAGAGTTAGATACAAAAAATGAGTTTGAGTTGAGTAATTTAATAAAAAACAAAATAAAGAAACTCGGTAGAGTTTTTAAGATAAAGACTATGCTCGGATCAGATTATTACTGAAAGAGGAATTTTGACCAATTTTTTTATTTTTATATGGAAAGGTTTATAAAGCTAATTTCTAATAAAAAAATAAACCAATGATAGGAGGTTTATGATGGTAGAAAACTCAGATAATAAAGCTTTAGAAGCTATAGAATTAGCAAAGAAAACTGGCAAGATTAAAAAAGGAATCAACGAAGTAACTAAAGTAGTAGAAAGAAGTAAAGCAAAATTAGTAGTAATAGCTAAGGATGTTAATCCACCAGAAATTACAATGCATTTGCCAGCTTTATGCGAGGAAAAAGGCATAACTCTAGTAGAAGTTGCTAAAAGAGAAGATTTAGGTGCTGCTGCTGGTTTAGGTGTTCCTACAACTGCTATAGCTATAGTTGAAGAAGGAGAAGCTAAAGATATTATAAAACAATTAGCTAAATAATTCTAGTATTATGGCAAGAAAGATGCAAAGAAGGGATGAAGGAAAGAAAGAAACAGGTGGGAAAGTAACTTTTACCCAAGCTGTTCCTGCTACAGTTGAAGAGTTAGTTGGTAGAACAGGTACAAGAGGGGAAGCTACACAAGTTAGATGTAAAGTTCTAGATGGAAGAGATTCAGGTAAGATTTTACGTAGGAATGTAAAAGGCCCTGTAAAAGAGAAAGATATTATTATGTTGCGTGAGACTGAAATTGAAGCTAGAAAACTAACTCAAGCTAGAAGAGGATAAAATGGCTAGATGTACTTTCTGTGGTGAACAAATTGAGCAGGGTACTGGTATGATGTATGTCTACAAGAATGGTAAAATTGCTCATTTTTGTTCTACTAAATGTAAAAAAAACCTAATAAAACTTAAAAGAAAACCTTTAAATATCAAGTGGACTATTTTTAATAAATAGAGGTGTTAACTTAATGGATATTTTTGATCATATAATAAAAGCACAAAATACTATGTTTAAATCTGTGGAGAAATCCTTTTCTAAACTTAATAAATCACTATCAAAAGACTATAAATCCCCTTCTTGTGAAATAAGCCAGAATCAAAAGGAGTTGAGTATTAAAGCTGACTTAGCAGGTGTTGAAAAAAATAACATAGTTTTGCACATAACTCATGATTATTTAGAAATCTTAGCTGAAATGAAAGGTCAGAAAACTCTTTTAGGAAAAGATTATAAAGGTTATAGAAAAATTCTTCCTATTCCACCTGGTTTAATTGTTGATAAAACAGATGCTAAGTTTAGAAGTGGAAAGTTAATGATTAGAATACCAAAAACAAAAACAGGTAAGATAAGAATTAAATGAGAGATAATATTTGGTTAAGTGGGCGGCTTAATGAGCTTTGGGAAGTATTTTTTTCTGATGTAGTTAAACTAAATGAAGTTAAGATTAGATTTCTTGGCAGATGGAAAAATAAATTTGGTCATATTAAAAAACTAAAAAATGGTTGTAGTGAAATTGTAATTAATGGTTTGTTTAAAGATGAAAAAATTCCTGACTATATAGTTGACCTAACTATTGCACATGAGATAGTTCATTATATGCACGGATTCAATAGTCCACATAAACAAAAATTTAGATATCCCCATCAAGGTGGAGTTGTTAGAAAGGAGTTGCTAACCAGAGGTTTTAAAATTCCTTTGAAAATTGAGAGAAGATTTTTGAAACAAGATTGGAGAGTTATTTGTAAGGAATTGCTATAGTTTTTTTACAAGTTAAGCAGTGGTATTGTTTTTTTCCTTTTTTAAATCTGATTTTGTAATTTGATTTTTGAAAATAAGTTTTGCAGTGTTTACAGAATTTTCTTTTAAGTTTTGTTGGTAGAGATATCCTTGCTTTCATAGCTATTTTTCTTGCTATTTGTACATATCTGTTTGCCATCTCTGGTTCTAGTTTTGCTTGTTTGAATAATATTTCTATTCTTTCTTCTGCTATTTGTTTCTTTTTCATAGAATTAATTATGTTTGTGAGATTTATAAGAATTATGAAAGCGAGACAGCGAACCAAGTTTCCCATTCGAAAGAATAGTACAGCTTGGAACGTCGGTGGTCTTAACTTAGGAGTTCGAAATGAGATCCTGTGAACACCACCACTATGGCCGTCTACAATTATATTTGTATAATTTCTATTTATAAAGTTAACTATAGAAGTTGAATCTGTCCTTCTCACACATTACAGCCATTAGAGCTTTTTGGTTATTTTGTTTGAATATATTGAAGTTTTTTAAGTCCACATCTGAGGGTAAGCAGTGTTTCAATGGGTGTGAGTGCATTGATACTAATGAATCATTTGGGCATGGTTCTGCTGAGACTGAGCTGTGTGTTTGTAAGTAAGTTTTTGGTATGAAAACTTCTGTTATTAAGTAGTCTTCTTCTATGTACCCATTGAGACAAACTTTGAATTCTTTTTCTGGGTTGTTATTGTAGATTTGTAATAGTTCTTGGTATGTTTCTTTTGTGAAGACTAAGTAGTTTCCTGTCTTTAGTTGTACTTTGAAATCCTCTATTGTTTCTGATTCAATTAAACCTGAAAGAATTGATCTTATTTGTGGTGTTGTTAAAAAATAAATTAAAGTTATTATTAATAGGAATGTTGCTATTGAGAATATTAATATTTTTGTTAGTTTAGGATATTTTTCTGAGAATGTTTCTGGTGGTTCTTCTTCCATAAATATCTAAGAATTTGATTATTTAAAATAGTTAGCATCTACAATGGTCTGGAATATCATCAAAAAGTTTCAACTGTGTTGGTTTTAATTCATAATCAAAGGTTAAGTCTTCTTCTAAGTCAAAACCTAAAATCCTATTAGCATCTGCATAAATTGGAGAATTATCTGGTACTGTATCTCCTTCTAATATTACTGCTACTCTCTCTGCTAAGTCTTCTGTTTGTTCTCCATCTAAAAGTTTTGCAATATTTCTTTCTGTTGGAGTTAATGAGTCCCATACTTGACTAGCTTGTTTATATAACTTTTCAGAGAAGCTAAATATTTGTCTATCTGTCATTTCTGTAATAGGTTTTTTGTTAATTTTTCCTTTTGGATAGAAGGTTCTAATAATGCCAATTTGGGAATTAACTAATCCGTTTGGGAAATATCTCCAAGCTGATACTACTTTACATGCACTTGTAGGACTATTATGTCTTTTTAGTGGATTTGGTTTTCTTAGCATTTTTATTCTCCTCTTGTGTAATCTAATATATTACCAATGTTTATTGGTTCTTTTGGTATAGATGTTCTTTTGTTTCTACTAGTAAAATCATTTTGTTTAGTAAGAGATAACAAAACATCTTCTGCTTCTAAAACATCATAAATATTTTGTGTGGTAATATCTACAGGAGACAAATCTTTAATCATATTATAAGCAAGAACTCTTTCAAAGTCAGAATTAGAAATATCATATCCTGAATTACTCACTTGACTTAAAAACTCTAAATTAGATCTTCCATAATGTTTAGCAATTCTTAGCTTAAATCTTGCTTGAACAATATCTATTCTTTCTCTTTCATTTTCTTCTGACATTTTTTATTCTCCTATGCATATCCAATACAAGGTTCTTCTTTTTTCTTCATTTTTGAATCCCAATAAGTTCTAATACTTTTCATGAAAGCATTTCTCCTCAAGAGTCTTCCTAAGAAACTTATTTTTTTAGGTTCTTCTGTTTGATATATTTGACCAACAGTTCCTTTATCTTGGTCCTCAAAATAAGCTTTGCTAGCATCAGCTAAAACTTTAGCTCTAAGTTTTCTTGCTTTTGAAAGTTCTCCTGTTTGGATTACAACACTTGCTAAATTTATTCCAACTAACCCAATATTTTTAGAAAACTTTACTAAATCATCTGAATTTGAGTAAGTTGTTTTTAATTCTTGATCTATAGCATAAGGAGTGGTTGCTTTATTAAATCCTTCTTGTTTAGCTTTTTCTACTAAATGTTCTACTACTTTATCTCTTTGTCTTAAACCCCTCTCTATTGTTTGATAAGCTGTTTCAAGTTCTTGTGGTACTTCTTCTCCTTTTATTTTAGCTAATTCAATTTCAGATTCTAATTCTTCCTTAACTTCTTCTGTATTGCTCCCCCATAATGCTTGTTTAAATTTTAATGTTTGCCTTAAAAAAGAATATTTTGCCTGTCTTTTCCACTTGTCTTTAAATCTTTCTTTTTTAGATTCTTCTAATTCTCCTGATTCTACTACTTGATTCACAACATTTTCTAAACTATTTACAATAGTATTGTCTAATGCTTCAAGATTTTCAACATTTGCAAAATAATCTCTTGCTTTATCTGCAATATACTCACCAACTCTTTCTCCTACTATTTTTTCAATTGGTTTTCCTTTTAGAATTCTATAAGGTATTTTAAATGGTAATTTAACAATTGTACTTAGTATAGGACTTCTTAAACTAGTCTCTCTAGCATCATATGTTAAGGCACTCCATATACCTTTTTTTCTTGCAATTCTATATAAGTTTTTGAAATGTTTTAAGCTCATTTTATTCTCCCATCACATAAAACAGGCTTTCTACCCTCTTTGTAAACAACTTGGAATCCCATATGTTCATCTGTCATGCAGAAAAGTGATTGGGAAGTATTAATTAAAAGAGCGGCTAATTCTTCTGCTGTTTTTTCATTAGTTGCCTCTAGATAAGTTGCTTTTACCACATATCTGGGGTTTACTTTTCTTGCAATTTCCCTTAAATCTAAATCTTTTATATCATCTAAATCTTCTCTTAAAGACAGTTCTAACATAGAAGGGTGTCTAGTATCTTCACTAACCTCTTGTAATTCTACCTCAACTTGTCTAATTGGGGCACTATGACCAATAAGTCCATAGGCTATACCAACAGGCTTAAGACCTTCTTCTGTTGAACGAACGAGTCTTCCATCTTTATTAACAAATTCATATTGTGGTAGTTCTTGATTTTCCATTTTTAACCTCATTTGATACTTTTTACTAAGAATTAGTTATTTATAAACCTTTCTATTTGTTGTTACTGCTCAGTTACAATATCTTCAATTTACCTGTTATTTTGTCTATTTTTGGGTCTTCGTCAGGTCCTATAGCAAGACAGGTTATAGTAGCTTCCTTGAACACTGTTTTCCCTGCATCTATGATTAGAGCGGTTTTAAGGCCTATTTTTTGGGCTTTTTTGTCATATTGGTTTAATTCATCAAGGTTTTTGACCTTTAATACAACCTTTTTTGAGCCTTCAGATTTCCACTTTTTTAGGTCAGATTTAGCTGATTTTTGGACTGCTTCTACCGAGGCATGAGCACATTGTACAGCTAATTTGCCCTTTGGAATCTTAATATCTTTCCTTACTAAAATCACCTGTTTCATAGGAGGATATAGGCAAATTTTATATATAAAGTTATTGTTGTAAAAAGCACAATGAAGTGGTGGGCTATTTTAGTTTTGTGTATTTTATTTAGTCCTTATGTTCTTGGGACAGATATAACATTGGGCTTAGGAGAGAGTCATATTTACAATGGAGCAAATATAACATTTGCTAAACTAGATAATAAAAATGATAAAGTTGTTTTATGTGTAAATAATCAGAAGCAAATATTAGATGAAGACCAGTTAACTTATTTTTCTAAAGATGGTAAAAATTTTATGGAATTAGAAGTAGATCATATAGATTTGAAAGATAAAACTATAGATATAGATATAGGTTGGACAAATGTTTGTGATGAAATATATTGTGAATGTGTTGGAGATTGTTTGAATGATGAATGTAAAATACAAATGTATGATGAGTGGGGCAGTCCTTTGATTAAAGAAAACAAAACAGAAGTAGTAGATGAGCCTGAAGAAAAAGATATTGTTGATGAAACTGTTATTGAAGAAAAAACAAATTATATTATGATAATAAGTTTAATTATTCTTATAGGTTGCTTTATAGGTTTATTTTTAGTTTGGTTATTTTGGTTTAGGTAAG
>CBFCXS010000016.1:0-9314 GCA_965602085.1 Candidatus Woesearchaeota archaeon | reverse complement strand
TAAATGGGGTAAATAATATGCCAAGTACATTAAATGAATTTTTAGAAAAAGCATTAAATGAGACAATGAATGAGAAAGATGATTATGGAAACATAAAATCAACGGCAGATTATCTAGTTAAAAAAAGCATAAAAATGTTTGATAGTAAAAAAGCAGATTCAGTTTATTTATTTCTAGATGATTTGATACTCAAAAAAAAGGGGATTTCACAATTTATAGGAGAATTAGAAAGCTTTTCTAAAGGAAAAAAGGTTGAATTTGGGAAACAAAGCAGTCTAGGAGCATATATAGGTGCTTTAAAAGATATGGAAAAGGCAGGTATGAAATTTATATCTGCATGGGATAAAGCTATGGATCAAGTAGGGTGGTCAAAATAATGGATATCTTAGATAAATTAAATTTGATGGTTGATACTACAGTTGTGGGGAATGTAGCTACTAATACTGCTAAAGGGCATATAGATATTATTGGTGGTGAATGTCCTAAAGGTTATGTCTATGATAAAGTCAAGAAAGTTTGTGTTTCTTCTAAGAATGAATCTTCTGTATCCGGTATGATTGCAGGTTCGGGGCAAACAAGAGTATGGGGAGTTAAGAGAGATTTAATGCCTGATTTGAATAGAAAAGAACCTGTAGAAATAGAAATGGATGATCCTACAGATAAAAATATTATAGGAAGAAAAGCATTGAGATTCAATAAGCTAACGGGTGCTTATACTCCTTCTTTATGGAGAGAATAATGGATAAAGTAGATAAATATCTGAATGAAGAAAAGACTAGTATGGATATCTTGGACAAGATAGAAATTGAAACTCTTATTCGTGAGACCAAAGAATTTCTTGATGATGATGAGCTAAATGAAAAAGCAATTGAAGCAGCAGGTTGGGGAAAATCTTCAGTTGAAAAATTTGGTGAAACTATAGGTCATAGTCCAAATAAACATGGATTTTTTGATGCATGTGTAAGTAGGATGAAAGGCAAATCTGGTTGGGATAAAGAGAAAGCTAATGGATTTTGTGCAAGGCTTATTGATACTGCAAAAGGGACTACGAAATGGAGAAATGAAGAAAATTACTTGGGTGAAGCAAAATCACATAAAGCAATTGAAAATAGAGTTAAAAAATTAAATGCCTATATAGATAGAGCTAACAAAGATGATGTGTTAGCTATTGAACCTGATTCTACATGGGAAGAACCATATGAATTTAAACCAATTCAAATAAAAGGCAACTTCATTTATTTTGAATGGACTGAACCATATAAAAAGAATAAAAAAAATAAAGAGAGATTTAATTTAAATAATGAAGACCATGAAGATGATATAAAGTATCAATTGAATTGGGTATTAAAGGCATTGAAAAAAGGGTATAAAGAAGACGGTAAAACATTTGGGAAATAAAATGTCAATTTTAGAAAATATAGACAAATATTTAGGTGAAGCTACTTTTACAAAGTTAAGACTAAAAAGGGATTATCCGGGTAGTTACTCTGCTGTTATAGGACGAATACGTGTTAGTGTATATCAAGCTGAAAGCAAACAATATTGGTCTTCAACAGTAGAGATAGGTACATATGGTGATGATGATTATAGTGAGGAAATAATACAGGGTTCGACAAAAGCAGAAGTTGTGAAATATATAGAAAAACACATAAAAAATAATTTAGATGTAATCAATCGAAAACCTAAGAGATATTAAATGAAAAAAAGAAAAGGAAGACTAAATTTATTGGAAGCTCTTTTGTTTTTGGAAGCTACTGTTAGTAGAGGATATCCTGATGATGGTACGGGTATAGCAGGTGATGATGATCGTCCACCTGGAAATATCGTATATGGAGAGAAGTATAAAAAAGTTCCTTTTTTCAATAAATTAACAGACTATCAAAAAAGGTGGGGTGTTGATTTAAGTGATTGGTCATGGGATGAGTTTGAACATTCAGGGGGAATGGAAGATTTTGATAACTACAGTAATACTTTGGATAGCATGAGAGATTTATTTCCAAAGGAGACATGGAATAGAGTTTGGAATAGAATGAAAAATGTTCCAGATGCTTTGGTTACGAAAAGATTTAAGCAAGCAGGACAACCTTGGAGAAAAGGTGGTGAAGATCAACTAGGTGTAGATAAAGAGACTCATGTGGATGTGGATGTAGATAAGGGGGGTTCTTTCAAAGATGCTGATGTAAAGGATGAGTCTTTGTTAGCTAAAATTGACAATATTATATTGTAACAAATGTAGTGAATATTATGAAGATATGAAGTACTGTACTAAATGGAAATTATTATCCTTTACACCTGAATTCAAACTGATTGATATAATTGAGAAAAAATGTTTTAGGAATAAATACCTTCTCACAAAGGAGAAAATATGTCAAATCAATTAGAAGTATTTAGAATGAGATTGGAGCAATTAAAAGAACAAGGGGTAGATATTGATCCAGACAAAATAACAGAAGAAATATTAAATCCACCGATACCTGAAGATTTAGGGGAAAAAGAAAAAGAACAAAAATTATTTGATTTGACTTTAAGTAAAGTAATTGAGCTTGTAACTGATTTTAATGAGCACTATAAACCAAAAGGAAGAAAGCTGAAAGTTATAATAAGAATTGAAAAAGAAAATTCTGCTGATGGTTATGGTGAAAAATTTGTTTATAGTGAAGATATGGAAGTAATTTCTATGATTGAGATTGGAACAAAGGGAAAGTATGAGAAAGTGTTAGAGGAAAAATAATGCAATGTGATGGATGTACTTTGTGCTGTAAGTTATTGCCTGTTCCTTGGATGGATTCTAAAGCAGGTGAATATTGCAAAGAATGTGATATTGATATTGGGTGTAAGATATATGCTCCTAAAGAATGTTTAAGTTTTAAGTGTGCATATAATCAGATGGAAAAATGTCATATTGATTTAAGACCTGATAATTGTGGTGTAGTATTTGAAAGAATCGGTGATGATATTTTTATTGGAACTACTGATTCAAATTTAAAAAAATTAAAAGATGTTGTTACTGGTCAAATTATGTCATTTGTTAAAGAAGGGTTTTCAGTAATTTTATTTAATAAAAAAATTCCTGTTCCTTACATATTTCCATCTAATTGTACAAAAGAAGAAGTATGGAATAAATATAATTTGGAGTTAGAAAAAAATGGCAGAACCTTGGTACACAACTGATTTACAAACTATTAACCTTGCTCAAGATACGGGAAGTTGGGATGAATTAGATGATTGGGCAGGTGGTGGTACAATCTATACTGATGAAACTGATTACTATATTCAAGGTGGTAATTGTAGTTCACAATTAGCTACTAAAACTGGTGCTCAAGATGAAACATCTTTAATAGTAGATTATGGTTCTGATTTAAGTGCTTCATTTACTTCAGGTATATGTGTCTTTATGTGGCATGTGTTTTTACCTGCTAATGCTCTTGATACATTTGCTAATGGGGGAACAAGATTAATAGTTGCTGCTGATGTAACTGAATTTGATGCATGGAAAACTGGTGGTAAAGATTTTGGTAGAAATCCTTATGGTGGTTGGCAGAATGTAGCTGTTGACCCTACTTTTCCACCTGATTATCAAGATGATGGTGCTGTTGGTAATGGTGGAGTTTATAGATGGTTTGGTGGTGGTGTATATCTTCTTGCAGCAATTGGTAAAGGTGCTCCACATGGAGTAGATGCTATTAGATATGGCAGAGGGAATATTATAGTTTCTGAAGGAACAGTAAGTACACCATGTAATTTTATTCAAATGGCACAAAAGAATGACGATCCTGATTTAAGATGGGGGTTGTTTCAGGAACAAGCTGGAATTTATCTATGGAAAGGTTTAATGACTATCGGTACTGCTACAAGTGCTGCATATTTTGATGATGAGAATATTAATATAACCATAGATGATACACCAAGAACATATCCTGATTTTAATAAAATTGAAATTAGGAATTCAAGTTCTAATGTTTATTGGACTAATATCAATTTTGCTGCTGTAAATGCTGCTGGATTATCTGTAGGTAGACTTGTAGTTGTAAATAATGCTACTTTTATTCTAAATGGTTGTTCATTTACTGATATGAATGAATTAACATTTCAGTCTAATAGTGATATTAATGGTACTACTTTTAGAAGATGTGATTTGGTTACTCAAGGTGGTGCTCCATTTGATGGATGTTCTTTTTCTGTTCCATCTTCTGCTGTTGGATTACTTGTAAACAGTAATTTAGAAACTATTACTAATTGTGATTTTATTAGTGATGGAACGGGACATGCTATTGAGTTAACAGCTTCAGGAGATGGTGGTTTAACATTTGATGGTAATACATTTTCACAATATGCTTCGGCTGATGGAAGTACAGGAAATGAAGCTTTATATAATAATTCAGGTGGGAATATAACTATAAATCTTCAAAATACCACAAGTATTCCATCAATAAGAAATGGAGTAGGGTCTAATACTTCAGTACAACTTGCAGTTACTTTGACATTATCAGGTATAGTTTCAGGTTCAGAAGTTAGAATTCAAACGGCAAGGGGAATAAATCCATCAGGAGCAGAACTATTTCATGTTGAGACTACAACAGGGGCAGATGTTGAATGGACATATAATTTTAGTGATTTTGGAGCAGAGTATTTAATTGATATTATTATGCATCATGTTGAATATACTCATTTGAGAATAGATGATCTTGAGTTACCTGATGCAAATTCAACTATTCCTATACAGCAATCAGGTGATAGATGGTATGCAAATCCAATTATAACTAAGACTGAAACATTTGGGAAAAGACCTACTGATACATGGCAAACGTGGGTAGATTCTTATATGGATTCAGATAATCCTACTCTAAAGTATAATACAGAGGAAAGTTTACTTACTTATCTTTCTGTAGATATTCCAATTTTTAGTCCTAAGATTGGGGATTCTATCATTCCAAGTTTTTCTACTGTAAATTCAGCTAAGATTTGGTTATATATATATGCTAATGATCAAACAGGATCAGAAGGTGCTGCTGCTAAATTGCTTAGAAGGAATTGGGTAACTACTGAAGTAACTTGGAATGAATGGAGTAATGGAAATGCTTGGACAACGGGTGGGGGTACTGATACTACTGATGATATATATGGAAGTTCAGGTGATATAACTATTGTTGGAGCAGGTCAAACAGGATGGGTAAGTTGGACTGTTACAGATGATATTCAAGATTGGCTAGATGGAACATATCCAAATCTTTATGGATGGTTAATAATTGGTGGTGGTATAGGTGGGTTGGGATGGGAAGCTAGGTCTAGTAATTATTTAGCAAATACATCTTTGAGACCTTATCTTTCAATTAATTGGACTCAATAAATAAAACTAAAACCCCTAAATTGTAAATTTTTTATAAGATCATTTGTGAAAAAAGGGAAAATTAAATATAAATATAGATAAGAATTATTTATATTTAGGAGGATTAAAAAATGGCTAAAATAGTTGACCCTGATGATCTTAACCAAGGGGTAGAAGTTACAATCACACCGGGGGCAAGTGGTACTATCACACTAAATCCTGGGTCTGGTAATCTAGTCTATGCTGATGGGGCTACCGGACAGGCAATTTACTCATTCATGAAAGAGGAATGGAAAACGGATGCTAATTTGATTAAATTTCCATTTCCGTTTATTGCTATTACTGAAGAACAGTTTGAGTTGATTGATGCATGGAATTGGGCCGATCAAACTACAAAAAATACCATTAGAGATGCTGGATGGGCTTATAAAAATGATGCAGGTGTAAGTAGAGAAGAATATATGAATGTTACCACTCTTGGTTCATTTCAAGATTCGGTTAACGATAAAGCATATTATGTTCAGGCTACTCCTGCTTCTGCTGCAACTCCTGTAGATATGGTTTTTGCAGGGGAAGTCAATCAAGCAGTCAAGATTTTTGGTAATACCAATTTCGGCAATTTTGACTATCGTGATCTTTTTATTATTTATCTTAGAGAAGAAGCAAAAATTTATGACAGTTACGATCTTTTGACTGAACAGAATTTGACAGCTTTGACTTATAAGAAATATGCTATGCCTTTGGCAAATGCACTTGATATTAAGGTAACTCATACTGATGCTCAAATTGCTTCAGGTGCAAATTATCAAAATATTGATGTTTCGTATTACTACTCACAGCAAGGAAGATTGATTGGTGATACGGTTTATTATTTCCATGTTATCATTGATGGTAATGGTAAACTTGCTGAATTGGTCTATGAAAAGATTCAGTATTTACTAAGACAAACGGGTAATATTAATTCTAATGCTCTTACTTCTGCTGCTTCACCTATAAGAGGTGACATTGCTGATGATATGTTACTTTTCATTGGTGATACCTTAAGGACTCTCAATGTAGCAGGATGGGGTGGTACTTATATTGATAACTATAACTTACAAGATATCAATAGATTGGAATTTACTGATGATGCAGATGAAATCAGGACATTTCCATATACAGCTACAGGTACATTGGATTTTAACTCTAACCTTGTAGATGATGCTGCTGCTGAATATTGGATGTTTTTTACTAGTATTGGGGTAAGTGCTTACGGTACATCAGATGCTATTCTTGTAGAGGATGCTAATTCTAATACCATTTCAGGTTTTGCTTCTGCTGCTAGCATACCTTGGTCATTTGACTATGATGGTAATACTCAAGGTGGAAGGACTATTAAAACTGATGCTCCTGTAACTGTAGTTGCCATTGGTCTGCTTACAGCACAATATGTTAGAACTACTTCAACAATTACAAGAGCTACGGGGCAAACTATTTCATTGGTTGCTTCTCTTGAAAGAAACTATAGTACTTAATTACTATAGAAAATAGGTGTTGTGGAAGTGGTTAATATAATTCAAATAAAAAGTTTCATCATTAGGATAGGAATATTCTTTTGATGAAACTTTTCCCTCCATTTCATCTATTTTTGACCCATTTATATATAAATATAAGTAATAAGACCAAAGGGATTACTGAGAGGATTACTATAAATGGCAGAAAAAGTAACCTTTGATGGGCCAAATAAAATCATCAACGTCAATTATGGAATTACAGAATTAGATGCTCAAAGGGATATTTACTCTGCATGGAAAAGATGGGTAACAACTCCCCCTTCAGCATCAGATGTTCCGGTTAATGCAGGATACTTGGATGCATTAAGGACTGTTGGTGGAGACCCTATAGGTGGTGGTCAATTTGTTTCTGCTTATTTCTTTTTATTGAATGGATGGAGAGTACGTTCATGGGCAGGAAATCATTTTCTGCAAGTACTTGGAAATTTATATGTTGATGAAGGGGGGAGTCCTGTAGTTCCTACTGTTGGAGATTACCAGATTGTAGTTACTTTTGTTGTTTCCCCTCAATCTATTACTACTACTTCCCCGACAGTTACAGCAGGAATTATCACGACTGAAGATAAGAAAGATATTACTCAAGGAGTATGGTCTGAACCTGCAAGTGCAGGTGGAACTGATTCAATGGGTGAATTGCAGAGAGATATCAAAACGGATACTTCATTGATTCCAGGAACAGTGTAATGGGAGTAATAGTAACAAGACAGACAACGGGTAGTGGTTCAGCTAGTGGTGGTGGAGCATATACTTTATTAGAAAAACTTGCTAATGAAATGGAGATGGAGTTTAAATCCATTTCTTTATATGCATATAAAGAATTTGTTTATAATGTTCAAAAGCAATTAACAAATATAGGAATATGGGCAGATAATACAAAGGCAAGTAAACTATTTAATAAAGATTTATCATATAATGTTCAGAAGCAATTAATAAGAACAGATTTGATTAGAATTTCAGATGGAGAGACTATGGCAAAATTGTTTACCTATAATGGTCAGAAGCAATTAGAATCAATTACTACGAGTGGAAGTGGGCCATATTAAATGAATATATTAGCATTTTTCACAAGTAATGGTGTTCCCATAACAGGTTTGACACCTACAATCAGAATAAGGGATGTTGCTGATAATTCTCTTGTGGTAACAGATGCAGTAATGCCTGAAGTGGGGGATGGAAATTACAAATATGATTATACTGCCTATGATCTTCATAAAGATTATGCCATTAGATGTGATGGTGGTGTAGTATTACCTATAAATGAAAGATATACTTTTGGTGGTAATGAGAATTATATTGAAGATATCGAAACAACTACATTAGCAATTTCAGCAGGGGTAAAAGAAAATTCTGATGATCTAAAAAGAATTCTTGGATTAGTTCATGAAAATATATTTATTGATAATCCATCTTATGATGGAGATGGAAATATGACTTCTGCAAGATTAAGGATTTATTCAAATCCTGCTTCAGTGGGTACGGGAAGTGATGTAATCGGGACATATCAAATAACTGCTCCCTCTACTGCCCCTGGGGAATTTACCTCATGGAGACAAGTAAGGACAAGCTAAGATGAGTGTTGCAATTGCCACAATGGGAAAATTTATACCTAGAGTAGCAGGTGGTGGTGATATTATAGTTGAGGAAGGTGGTGGTGGTTCGTCTTATGGTTGGGAAAGAAAAAAACCTCAAATCATAGTAAATAGTGTGTATGATGAAGAAGATGATTTTAGAATAAAAATTACAAAGGTTACAGAATGGAGTTAAATGTATCAAAACCAAAAAAAATTGTGTTCAAAATATCTATAGCTAATGTAGATGTAACCAATGTAGAAGGAACATTTATTTTATTTCTCACTGATTCATTATTTATAGGTGTTTCAACAATTGTTGAAAATGGAAGATTGGCTGTTACTATTCCACCATTGAAGAAATTTGGTTTTAAAGAAGGAAAAGAATATAAAGTTGAATTGAGAGTAGTTGCTAACAGAGATTACTATACTATTCCTTGGACTGATAAAGTCATAATAAAAAAATCAATTAACGTGAATGCTTCTGTTAAAAGTATATCGGAAGAAGGAGAACCGTATATATTAGTGACTAAACCCATTGTAATAAAGATTTAATTATGGAAATTGTGTTAGAAAAAGACCCATTTGAATATAGAATCTTTAAACATATCTTAAAATTCGATCAAAAAAAATTAGACAATAATGATGCAAAAGTTTTGAGTATGAGAATATGTAGACAGTTAAAGGAAATAACAAATATGAGGTGGATGGTAAGGTCATGTGTTGGTGGGAAGTGTACTATTGCTACTTCTATGATACCGAATAAAAAAAAGAGACAGAAATGGAAGGGAAAAAAGATAGTTGTCAATGACGTGCCTTATATTTCTTAGAGGGGGATATTATGAAGTTTAGAGATTGGGATGAAAA
>CBFCXS010000015.1:0-9618 GCA_965602085.1 Candidatus Woesearchaeota archaeon | reverse complement strand
TCAATACAACTACGATTGGGTGAACTCCCCGGCAGACGGAAAAAAAGAATATGAATTATGCAAAGAAGCTTGTAAAAGAGAAGGATGTTTTTGTCCAGAAGATTATGATTTTCATAATATTGTTGCTAATACTCCAATGTTTATCAGAGCTTATTTTTATTTAAAGGGGAAGAAATCAAATAAAGGTGAAGAAAATGAAAACTCAACAACAAAAAGATAATTTTGTAGGCATTGGAATATGTATTTTTATAATGTTAGGATTAACGATATTTTATTCATGGAAAATGGCAGGAATAGTAATCACGGTAGTAATTATCTTATCATTTATATTAGCAATAATAGTTAGTATTATTGCACAACGCCAATTAAATTTGAAGATGGGTGCAGGAAAGAGCAACAAGGAGTAGAAGATGAATAAAGGATTATTAATGTTTATGTCAAGTTTAGGACTTCTAGTAATATTTGCTATTATAAAAATGGGAATAGTTCCTGATTTTTTAATGGGATTTGAAATTTACTTAGCGTTAATCGGAATTGTTTTTTCCTATCCTTTATATAAATTAGAAAAATGGTTAGGAAATTAAAAAAAGATGTTAAATAAAATTTGGAAATGTAAATGTGGAATGGTTTGGAGTCAATGGGATGATGAATGTTCCCGATGTGGATGTAAAAAACCTAGTGATGGAGTTTATAATCCTTTAAACATAAACAATAAAACAAATAACATAAAGGAGAACTAAGAAGAAAATTAAACTTTTATGGTAAAAGATAAATGAAAAAATTAATAGATATATGGAAAACAAGTATAGCTAAATTAACTATAATTGAATTTTTAATAGGAGTAATAACTTTTCCACTATTAATAATCTATATGCTTTTTACTACTCTACGCGAACCTGGATGGAGTAAAAGATAAATGAAAATGATAACTAGATCTAGAATAAGAAAAGGTTTAAGAAAATTAGAAAAAGCAAGATCAAGGAGATTAATAGCAACAATGGAAAGAATTTGGGTTGAAGAAAATAAAAAGCTAAATCTTATTAATTATATTTACTACAGATATTTTACAAAGGATTTCTTGGTTTTTTTATTAGAAACTAAATATAAGGATGAAAATAAAAGATAAATGAAACTTAAAAAACAAAACAAAAACATCTACTTAACTAAATCAGATTTAAAGGCAGTAATTTTCCTTTTAGTTATCTTATCAGTTTTAGTATATGTTGTTTGTAATTACTGGGAATATATTGATAAAGATCATAATGAAAATTGTATAGAAGTATATCTTAATAATCAGACTAACTCACTTAATAGTTATGATTGTGAAGAATATTATCTTTATAAATATGGGCTTATGGTTATTATATTGATTATCTTGATTCTTTTTATAGTGATATGTCTTGTTGGAATTATAATTATATTAGGTGAGAAGGAAATTAAAAATGATTAGAAAATATAACTGCATGTGTGGACATGAATTTAAAAGAGATGTCTATTACTCTCAAGGAGCTATAGATCATATAAGAAGATTTAAGGGAAAGAAATCTTCAATATCTACTCAGGTTGAATGTCCTAAATGTGGAAATAATGTTCCTACATGGAAGAAAATTCAAATAGGAGATAAATGGGTGAAGAAAAGATGAATCTTGATTTAATATTTATAATTCTAGCATTTTTCTTAGCTATAGGATTATTAATAATATATGTTATGATGGAGTTAAATTTACTAGTATGTTTAGTAATGAAGTAGAATGTTCTAATTTTACTGATTTACAAAAAGCTAAGAGGCAGAAAATGAAACTTAAACCAGTTGAAGTAGAATGGATAGATGCTCAAAGTAGTGTAGATATCATCCATACAATGGATTTAAAGGATTGTGACGTAGTTTCTACTATCAGTTGTGGTTATCTAGTATATGAAGATAAAGAAAAGATAATCTTAGCATTTATGTTATTTGATGGTGATCTAATGAAACATTATCAGATAATTCCAAAGGAAATGGTAAGAAAGATAAGGAGATTAAAATGATCGGAGATAATTGGACTTTAGAATTTGTAGAGAACATGAAGTTCGCTATAATTGGAATACTAGTTGCTGACCTGTTAGGTCTTTACTGGTATCTTAAAATGAAAAAGCTAGCTATTGCTATTTTAATTGTTTGCATTGTATTTATGGCCTTAGCTCTATACCTTGAAAGGAGGAAACTAGATAACATGGAAGAATTAGAAGAAAAACCTGAAAAGGAAACTAAAGAAGAGAAAAAAGAGGAGAAGAAAGATAAGAAAGAAGAGAAAAAGGAAAAGAAAGATGATGACCTTGATTTTGGATTCGGAGATCCTGAAGGATATCAGGAAAGAGTACAGAAAGGAATTGATGATGCGTTGTTTTAAATTACCTGCCTCTACCTGAACCAAACACACCAATTAACAATCCAATTACTATAGAAATAACTAAAGCTAATATTATTACTTCCCAGAAATCAGAGAAAGTTGCAATACCTACTAAGGTATCATTAGTGCTTATTGCTGCCTGATCTAAACTAGCATATTGATAACTTAATGATAAGTTACTCCAGGCATATTCAGAATTTAATATTTGGAATATATCACTAGTATAATTATAATCTACGTCTTGTGTTAAAGTATTATCTACTCCATCATCTTGCCAAGTTGCACTTGCTATTGTTCCATTGTTTCCTAATTTAAAACCTGTAACTTCACTAATTGTTGTATAATCAGATAGATTATATTTTACAACATCTAAATACCAAGTACCAATATTAACGCATACGAAATTAAATAATGTAGTATCATTTATATAAGGAAAAGGACATGCTTCACTTCTACTTGCATTAATTGGATTATTAGTAACCTGAACAAAATCTCCATCAGGAGTATCACTTACATAACTATTAATTTGCCAACCACCATTTTGTGTTTCAGTTTGCAACCAGTATAAACCTTGATAATAAAAAACTGATGATGCAGCCATAACTGTTGTATTATCATTCTCAACTAATAAAGTTTTTTCAGAAGATTGGTTTAGATAGATAGGTGAAGTTGCTTTTTTAACTTTAATATGATCGTGACTTGTTGAATTTTGATAAAGGTAATATAAATAATAATTCTCACTATTATCATCCTTATACAAGTAAGGATTTGAATTTTGATCTCCTGAAGTAGTCCAAACTATTGTTTCGTTAAAAGAAAAGTTAGCACCATCAGTTCCATTGTATAAATCTATGTGGATGGTTGGAGAGGTTTTATTTACAACTGCCATATAAAAATTTGTATCATCAAATATTACACTAGCCCATCTATCAACAGTAGTATTTAATATAGGATTTCCACCATCATACTCTGACCAAGTTTCTAAATCTTCACTCCATCTTAAATCTATTGCATGTGCTATTTGTGGACTAATATAACCCCAGTAAGTATGTCCATTCCATTGTCCACTAGCATTAGGTCTTACTATACTTAAAGTATGTGGAGAAGTTGGACTAGAATGTTGTCCTGTTGTTAATATTGTCTTATTACTAATGTAAGGGTAAAAATCTCTTGTATTTCTTTTAGAAGTGTCATACAAAGTTAAACCAGTATTTTCATTCATTGAAATATGTGCAACTAAACCAAATGTAGAAAGACTATTATTAACATTTCTTCCAGAATTATATATGGAAACTAGTTCAGATTTTAATAAAGAACGATTATAAACTCTAACTTCATCAATCAAACCTAAATAGTGATTTGTTGCTGAACTTCGTGGTAAATGACAAATTCCAAATTTATCTAAAGCATAATTACCCATTTTATAATCATCAAGAGAAGTATTTTGAACACCATTAATATAAATATATGTTCCAGTATCATTTTTAATTAATCCTAAATTAACCCATGCACTTAAAAATTCACTAACATTTCCAAAATTTGTACTAGTTGTATTTGTTGCATTTCTAGTTTCCCATCTAAATTGTGTACCACTTGTTCCTATATTCATATAATCTAATACAGAAGAAAAATCAGCAAAACCTAAAAAGTTTTGAGTTGAAGCTGTTGATTTTGGATTAACCCATAAACTAAATGAAAAATTCTTATCATTTTCTATTAAAGCATCATCAATAGTAATATTATCAGGTGAACCTGTACAATTAATAAATGTCTGATTCTTCGCAGTTGCACTCATAGAACTTTCTACAATTTGATCTAAAGTATTTTCTTTATTATAATCTGATAAAACTCCTTCATTAACTGTTGCAGAAGTTGTATCTATAGTATCATAAATCTCGCTTATAACTATAATTCCCATCACTAATATTGCTGAAGAAATAACTAGAACTGTAATCGCAATTCCCAAACCAGCTAATTGTCCTTTCTTTTCCATATTAAAAAGCCCTCCTGAAATCTATTCTAGAACCAATTTTCTTTAATTTTTTTGGAGCATTAACTTTAACACTTTTAATTTTAGGTTTAAGTTTGTTAACCTTTGCTCTTTCATGTGGAGTGAGACTAAAAGCTTTTTTAGATTTAGTTTTAAAAGTTACTCCTATTTCTTTCCAGATTCCCATTATTTTCTTGTTACGCTAATCCCATAACCTTTTTTCTTTTCATAGATACTTGCATTGAAACCCATTTTTCTGGCTTTCATAGCTCTCATCTTTGCATTGGTTTTGTTCATAGCAATTTTAGCTACCATATTAAAGTTTCACCCCCTTCAATTGTTTTGATATTATTCCTAAAGCTCCTGCAGAAGCAATTACAGGTGTAAATCCTGCAGCAGCAGAAAATCCTGATTGTATTCCTGCAGTTGCAGAAGTGACTGGTAAACTTTGAGTGATTATAGAACCAGAGGATATACTAAGCCCTCCCATAGTTAAGTCTAAGGGAAATTCTACTAATCCTGAATTTTTCTTTACCATGATTTTCTCTCTTTAAATTTAAAAAAGCCCAATAAAAAAACAAAGCATTGGGAAAATAAAAAATATTTAAAATGGACTATCTAGTTCCGCCTCTACCGAACACTGTTAGTAACAATCCTATAACTACTGATATAACAACAGCAAGGACAATTATTTCCCAGAAGTCTGAGAAAGATGCTAATCCTGCCAGTGTGTCATTTGCACCAACATAAGCACCTGTACAGTTTGTTGCACTTGTAGCATTACATTCATCAACAGCATGATCACCAACAATATCAGTATCTCTCAAGGTCTGAAGCATAACTAAGCCCATTATAAGGAAAACACCAGCAATTACTATTGCAATAATAGCAGTTCCCAGTCCTCCTACTTGGCCTTTTTTGGATAGCTTAGATAATTTCATCTTCTTTTGAAGATGAAATTATCTGCCTCTGCCTCCTCTTCCGAACACTGTTAGTAACAATCCGATTACAACAGAGATAACTACAGCTAATACTATAATTTCCCAGAAGTCTGCGAAAGTTCCTAAGCCGACAAGAGTGTCATTTGCAGCGTCGTAAGCATCAGTTCCTGCAGTTTGAGTATCTCTCAATTCCTGAGATATTACTAAACCAAAAACTAAAACAACAGCAGCAAAAACAAGGGCAAGGATAGATGAAGCTAATCCACCGATCTGGCCTTTCTTAGATAACTTAGATAATTTTTTCATCTTTTAAATACCTCCTTTCAGGTTTTGTAATTGTAATTAAGAAATTTTCCATTAGAAATAGAATAGATAATTGCTTATAAACGTGTGTTACATAAAATGTAACTAATATGTTACTTTTCACTCATTATCATTATAGCTAATCCAATGATTCCAGTTAAAATAAATAAAGAAGCTATCCACCAACTCAATAAACCAGCTATTGCCAGCCAGATAGCTCCTATCATCCCTACAAAGCTCCCAAATCCAAAAGCTCTTACACTTCCTAAATAAGCTGTAGCCATGTAGAGAACTACACAAAAGGACATTAGTGCAACTGCCCAGAATAATCCGTTAGTTACAGTATAAGCCCAGTCTGCAAAGCACCATAGAAACCCATCTGTGCAGGTTCTTAATATTTCAGTTGGCAGTGTGTGATTTCCTACAGTCATTTTAAGCTGATTTCCTATTTAATCTAAAAAAGATTGCTACAAGGGCAAAAGTAATGGAAACTATCATCATTGAAACTAATCCCTGCCTAACATAGTCAGGCAATCCAAATCTTTCAGTTACAGAGTCTATCATACCATTATTTCCAAATACTATTCTAAATGGATCAAAGATGTTATTTAATATTCCAAAAACTCCTCTGATTGAAGTTCCTTCAAACTCTTCTCCTGTGTTTGTACTTTTTACAGTGACCTTCCCTTGTTGGGTTTCTATATCTCCAGTTATATCATCTAACTTATCATAATCTCCTAAGTCGTAAGTAAGGCCTGAACTATAATCATCATTCCATTGATTTACCCAGGTTCCTATGGCAATTACTGCCATGCTTACAGCTATTATTGCGAAAAATGCTAATTTAAACTCTAATCCTTTTTTATTCATGTTAACTCCTAAATGCCCATACAAATAATACCACTAATATTAGGTTAGCAATCAGTATTATTGCACTAAAACTTATGATTCCTATTATTCCCAACATAATTGTTGATACAAAATATAATATAGCTCCTACAGTAGGATTAAAGCTCCCTACTGCAAATAAAGTAAATACAACCAGAAAAGCCCATATTAATCCTTCTTTTCCATAAGTTTCAAAGGTAGTGCCTACTCTTATGTTTAATACTGATATTCTTCTTTCATCTTCTCCAGTAACCTGTCTATAAAATTGAGCCCTGTAATTAGCATTACTTCCCCCTACATTACAGGTTAAACTATCTGAAGAAGATGTTGAAGTTGTATTACAGATAGTTGCAGTTCCATTTATCAATACTCTTTCAACAAATAATCTATAAGTTACTGAGTCTCCTGTTAAGTCGTTCCAGGTTACAGTGAAAATATTAGTAGTGTTATCAAAAGACAGTGAAGAAGTGAAATCTGTCACGTTGTCAAATCTATCAAAGTCATCTTCAGTATCTTCAATGACAAAAGGCATGATACAAATAGTGGTTCTGCATGCTATAGTTATCTTATCAGTTGTCTTTAAAATAGTACCACTTGGATTTTTAAAGATGAACCTGTATTTTACTGTATTTTGTATTAAACTGGCTACAAATTGCCCAAACTCATCTGTTTCTTCTGAAATAACCTTAATAAAACTATTATTTTCAGGATAATATCTTTCAATATCAACAAAATATCCCTGCAATGGCTGCAATCCCTGATCTTTTACTTCAACAATTATAATTGAACTTGCACCACTTCCCAGTAAGTAAAGGGACTTTTCTGTCTTGGAAGAATTACTATATATCTGGCTTTCCAGGAAATAAGTTCTTTCATCATATCCAGAAGTATATAAATTAATTATAGCATCTACACTCAAAGAATCATTAATATTTGAACAAAACTGGAAAGTATCATTATTTGCAGGAGAACTAAATGAATAATTTTTATAAACTTCTGAACCATTTATACTAAAATTAAATGTAGCATCAAATGAGGAGTTTATAGATGTCTGGTTATCTTCTTCATAAATAGTATAATTTACTACTACATCTGTATAAGTAGCGTTGCAAATAGTGAATATTATAGGAGTAACTTCCTGAGTCTGTTCTGATGAATTAATTCTTCCAGTACTTCCTGAAGAATTTGTTAATATTATTTCCCAGTAAAAAGTCCTGTTTTGAGAATTATCTGAAGGAAGTATAGGAATATTTATAGTGCTTGTGAAATTTGCTTCTCCACCTGAACCTGTATTTGTACCAGAGTAAGAGGTTCCATTATAATTCAAGTTTGCCTGGATATTTGTGAAAGTATCATTATCATAAGTAAGATTTAGATTAAAAGATTCTGTATCTCCTTCTCTTGTTGTAGAATTAAAAGTCTGGGAGTTTTCTGTAAGTAAATCAGTATGAATACTAAAGTTATCGAAACTATCATTGTTATGGCTTAATTCTCCTGTTGCAATATCAAACCTATCTAAACTTACATTCCTATAAAATACTCCTGTAACATTTGCTTGATAACCTGTACTATTCCTTACACTAAAACTAAAATTATGATATTCATAGTCTATATTTGTTATATTAAATATATAGAACTCATTATCAAACAGTGTTAATACTTCCTGGAATGTATCATCAGGGTTATATAATCTTGTAATGTTAGTACTAGTAACTATTCCTATTCTTATTCCTATGGTTCCAGATTCATTTAAGACATTCATAGATAATACATGTTGAAAATTATCAGGTGATTGTGGTCTAAAAGAAAATGATAATTGGTTTATATTTACTGAACCTGTAAAGTTCTTTCTTAAAACAATCCACCCTCCAGAAGAGGAATCATTTAAGATAACCATATTGTTAGAGATATTTGCTGATACTGGAGTTATAACTGTTGGAATTGGAATCTCTTCCCATGAGTTGCCAACTGTTTCATTATTAGCTCTGTCAAAATCATCTTCAAATATTATCATTGAAGCAGAAATTAACCCAATTCCTGAATATAAAAGTATACCTAAGACTAAAATAAGCCATGAGAGTTGCTTAAAACCATTATTTCCACGACGGTAAATCATTTTTTCAGTTCCTCCCAGTAAAATTGCAATCCTAACATAACAATCATCCCAAGAGATAAAATCTCAAGATGGGCTTCTCCTAAACTGTTCATGTCAAAAGTTGCTGTATGGTTTGGGCTAAGATAGATAATTAACATTATATAAAATAGACCAACTGCAGCTCCGACTAAAGCTCCTATTGTTATTTTTCTTGATAATTCTTTTAATTTCATTGTTGTCGTTTCCCAAACAGGACTATTGATCCTATAAATATTATAAATAAAGCAGCAGTTGGATAATAAGTTCCTAAGATTGCATCTGTGATTGGAAACCTGACAATAGTTTCAGCAAATGTTGGGTTAGCTGCTATTTCCTGCCATACATTACTTAATACAACAGCTACAATTAAAATTGGAATATCTAACAATACCATTAACCAGAAGAAAGCTACATTTATCCTTGTTGCAAAGGAAAATAATATTATCTGTATGATTATTCCTATAAATATTGCTAAAAAAGCATAATCCCACACAGATCTTTCAACACTTAATATCTTTAGGTTAGCATCCTGTGCAACACTTTGGTTATAGCTGTCTGATTCATTAAAATATTCATCCAGGCTTTCATATAATTCAGTATTAACTCTGCTGAAGAAAAATAAAAGTATTCCAACTATTACTATTAATATTATTGCTAATAATTTTGATTCAAACTGTGCTTTTTTATTTATCATTTTAAAAGATTATCTCTTCAACAGTATTTTCTTTGAATTTTACTTTCTTTCCTTTTAAATTTCCTCTTAGTATCCTCGCTAATTTCCTTGAAGCAACAGGTTTTGGAATACCTCCCTTCTCTGATGTTTCAATTATCAAATCATCTAATTCTGGATCAATCCTTCTTACTACTGTATTTCTGCTTGCCATTTTACATGTCTTGTTTTTTAAACTCCTTCATAGCCTTTTGATAAAACCATGTATTAATAACTGTAAATATCCACATTATGATTAATAT